>NZ_JBIAMB010000012.1:0-272262 GCF_042873895.1 Streptomyces sp. NPDC004435
TGCAGGGGGGACCCTGTGGGAGAGTAGGACGCCGCCGAACAATTATTGGCCTCAACCCCCGGACTCTGTCCGGGGGTTGAGGCATTTTTGCGTTCTGGGGCAGCTCTAGGCTGGGCTCATGCGCTATGACCTCGTCATCTTCGACAACGACGGTGTGCTCGTCGACAGTGAGCCGCTGTCCAATCGCCTGCTCGCCGGCTACCTCACCGAGCTCGGGCACCCCACCACATACGAGGACTCCCTCCGCGACTACATGGGGGCCGCCCTCCACCGGGTGCACGACCTCGTGCGGGAACGGACCGGGGAACGGCTGCCCGAGGACTTCGACGACGCCTTCCACGCACGGGTCTTCGCCGCTTTCCGGGAGGAACTGGAGCCGGTTGAAGGGGCGGTGGAGGTGCTCAAGCGGCTGGTGGCCGACGGGGTGCCGTACTGTGTGGCGTCCTCCGGGAGCCACGAGCGGATCCGGGTCGGCCACCGGAAGACCGGGCTCGACGCCTGGTTCCCCGAGGAGGTCGTCTTCAGCGCGGAGGACGTGGGGCGGGGGAAGCCGGCGCCGGACCTCTTCCTGCACGCGGCCGCTCGGATGGGCGTCCCGCCCGAGCGGTGTGTCGTCGTCGAGGACAGCCGGCTAGGCGTCCAGGCGGCCGTCGCGGCCGGGATGGACGTCTACGGGTTCACGGCGATGACGCCCGAGGACCGGCTCGCCGGCGCCCGCGGGTTCTTCTCCGGGATGGACGAACTGCCCGGCATTTTGGGTCTGTGATCCATCTACCCATCGGTAGGTGACGGGCCTACGCTGTGCCGCCATGACCGATGCGCGGCTGCGGCGGGGGCGGTCCTCCCTGGCCTTCAGTTTTCTCGTCCAAGGCGTGGCCTTCGCCCTGCTCGTGACCCGGATCCCCGGGATCCAGGACCGGTACGGGATCTCCGACGGGCTGCTGCCGCTCTTCCTGGCGGCCGTGCCGGTCCTCGCCGGCGTGGCCAGCGTCGCGACGGAGAAGCTCGTCACGCGGGTGCCGCCCTCGGTGGTTCTCCGGTGGTCGCAGCCCGTCGTCCTCCTGGCGCTCCTGGCCGTGGGGGCGGGGGAGGAGCTGTGGACGGCGGCCGTCGCGCTCGGGGTGTTCGGCCTCGCGGTCGGCGCGCTCGACGCGTCCATGAACATGCTCGGGGTGAGCCTCCAGCGGGCGTACGGGCGGAGCATCATGCTCGGCTTCCACGCCGCGTACAGCCTCGGCGGGATCGCCGGGGCCTCGCTGGCCTGGGTGGGGGCGCACTGGCAGCTGTCGCTGCTCTGGTCGTATCTGCCGGTGGTCGTGGTGCTGGCGCCGGCGGCGTTCCTCGGCAGCCGGTGGTACGTGGACGGCGGCCCGACGGGGCCGGGCGGCGAGGCGGCCACGAAGGGCGGCGCGCCGGTGTTCCGGCTGCTGCTGCCGCTGTGCCTGGTGATGACGTTCGCTTACATCGGGGACTCGACGGTCTCCAACTGGTCGGCGAAGTACCTCCAGGACGTGCTCGGAGGGTCGGAGGCGGCGGCGACCGTGCCGTACAACGCGTACATGGTGACGACGCTGCTCGGGCGGGCCGTCGGTGACCTCGGGGTGCGGCGCTTCGGGGCGGCGACGGTCGTGCGGGCCGGGGCGGTGCTCGCGGCCTGCGGGTTCGCGCTGGTGGCCGTGGCGCAGTCGGTGTGGGTGGGGGTCGCGGCCTTCACGGTGCTGGGGCTCGGGCTGAGCGTGATCGTGCCGCAGACCTTCGCGGCGGCCGGGCGGCTCTTCCCCGGGAACAGCGACGCCGCCGTCGCACGGCTCAACGTCTTCAACTACGTCGGCTTCCTCGTCGGCTCGCCGCTCGTGGGGGCGCTCGGGGACGCGTGGAGCTACCGCGGGGCCATGCTCGTGCCGATGGCGCTCGTGCTGGTGACGGTGGTGTACGCCACGTCGTTCGGTTCGCGCGAGGCCCGATACGGTGGCGGGCATGAGCGGCCGCGCACTGTTGATGTGGGATGAAGCTGTCACGGGGTACGACTTCGGGCCCCAGCACCCGATGGACCCGGTGCGGCTCGCGCTGACCATGGGGCTGGTCCGGGCCTTCGGGCTCGACCGGGCGGTGGACGTGGTCGCCGCCAAGCCCGCCGGGGAGTCGACGCTGCGGCTCGTGCACCGCGAGGACTACGTGGCCGCGGTGAAGGCGGCCTCGGCCGACCCGCGCCATGCCGACCAGGCGTACGGGCTCGGGACGGTCGACGACCCGGCGTTCGAGGGGATGCACGAGGCGTCCGCGCTGATCGCCGGGCAGTCGGTGGCGGCGGCGGAGGCCGTGTGGCGGGGCGAGGCCGAGCACGCCGTGAACTTCGCCGGCGGGCTGCACCACGCGATGCCGGGCGGCGCGGCCGGGTTCTGCATCTACAACGACGCCTCACTGGCGATCGCCCGGCTGCTCGAACTGGGCGTGGAGCGGATCGCGTACGTGGACGTCGACGTGCACCACGGCGACGGGGTGCAGGCGGCGTTCTGGGAGGACCCGCGGGTCCTGACCGTCTCGCTGCACGAGCACCCGCGGACGCTGTTCCCGCAGACCGGCTGGCCGGAGGAGACCGGGGCGTCCGGTCCCGGCGAGGGCGGCGCGGTGAACGTGGCACTGCCGGCCGGGACCGGCGACGAGGGCTGGCTGCGGGCCTTCCACGCCGTCGTGCCGGAGCTCCTCGCCGACTTCCGGCCGCAGGTGCTGGTGACCCAGCACGGGGCGGACACCCACTTCGACGACCCGCTGGCCCACCTGGCGGTGTCGCTGGACGCCCAGCGGGCCGTGCAGGAGGCGTGTCACGAGCTGGCGCACGCGTACGCGGACGGCCGCTGGGTGGCGCTGGGCGGCGGCGGATACGCCGTGGTGGACGTCGTACCGCGGTCCTGGACGCATCTGGTCGGGATCGCGGCGCACGCGCCCGTGGCGCCGGAGACGGTGATCCCGTCCTCGTGGCGGGACGAGGTGTACGCGCGGACGCGGCAGCTGGGGCCGGGGCGGATGACCGACGGGCGGTGGCCGGTGGACTTCCGTGAGTGGACCGCCGGTTACGACCCCGCCGACCGGCTCGACCAGGCCGTGCTCGCGACCCGGAAGGCGGCGTTCCCGCTGCGGGGCCTGCTCGCCTAGGTCGTCGGGTTACGCCAACTGTGCGGTAGGACAACGGTTCTGACGTTGCGGCAGCAGCGATCCGGCAGCATCGGGAGGGTGTTGAGTACCGGGGCGCTGCGGGCGCATCTGTTGGCGGCGGGGTTGGCGGGGACGGTGGCGACGTCGCGGGAGGAGAGCCTGCGGAGCTACCGGCTCTTCGCCGCGCGGGATCCGCGGGTGACACTGGGGCTCGTGCCGGCCGGAGGCTGGGACGAGGCCGAGCTGCTGCGCCTGATGGCCGAGAAGTGCGGGGTGTCGGGGGATCCGGCCCACCGCTCGGGGCCGGACGTGATCGATCCGGAGCGGACGCTGAGCGGGCTCGACGCCTTCGCCGGGCGGCTCGCCTCGGTGGCCGCGCGCCGGGCTCCGGTGCTGTTCGGAACGGGCCATCCGCATCGACTGCTCGGTTTCTACGCCGCTCTCGCAGACGCCTTGTCGGCGGCGGGATGTGATGTCCTCACCCCCGCGCTGGGGAGATGTGTCGACATAACGACCCGGTTCGGTCTACGCACGTACCTCCTCGACTACGTACACGGCGTCGCGTTCGTACGGGAGGCGGGACCGTCGGAGGGCGGGCGCGAGCCGGGGGCGCACTCGCACTCGGCGCTGCCCGTGCGGGCCGTGCTGGAGAGCGCGGCGGAGGCCGGCGGGCCGCTGCCCGAGCTGGTCGTGGGGGACCACGGCTGGGTCTGCGGTGCTGGTCAGCTGGGTATCGAGACGATCGGGGTGGCCGACACGGACGATCCGGCGCTGTTCGTGGGGGAGGCCGAGGGGCAGGTGGCGGTGGCCGTCCCGCTCGATGACGGGGTGCCCTCGGCGTACTACCGTCCCCTCACGCGCTATGTACTCAATCGAGCGTGTCTGTCACGGTAAACGGGCGATAGGGGCTCCTCTTCCCCACTCGTACCACCCGCCCCTAGTCTGATTCGTGAGCGTTCGACGACGAAGAGTCACCGGAGGGGAAGCCGGTGGGCGTCGCGGCGGAAGGTACAGGTGGGTCATGGCTGCTGGCGATCGGCCTCTCAACGAGGTCAAGTTCCTGACCGTGGCGGAAGTCGCCGCGGTGATGCGCGTTTCGAAGATGACCGTGTACCGCTTGGTGCACAGCGGTCATCTGCCGGCGATCCGGGTGGGCCGGTCCTTCCGGGTCCCGGAACAGGCGGTTCACGCGTACCTGAGGGAGTCGTACGTGGGGGTGGGGACCGCGTAGCGGGCGCGCGGTCGTCCTGCGGCCGAACGGCCGGTGAAGCCCGGTCCGGCCCTCGGATTACTCGTGCGGTGCCAGGGGCGGTAGGCTGACCCCTCGTAGGTCGTGTGGGCCCAGACGCCCCGCACCAGTGAGATGAAGTGAGCGAGGGTAGTCGTGGGCTCTGTTATCAAGAAGCGGCGCAAGCGGATGGCCAAGAAGAAGCACCGCAAGCTGCTCAAGCGCACGCGCGTTCAGCGTCGCAACAAGAAGTAAGAGCGGCGACCGCGCGAGCGGTCATCCGTGCGTGACCTGGCGTGGCCCCTCACCGGCATCGGTGAGGGGCCACGTCGTCATTGCGCCGCAATACGCAGGCGCTACGGTGGCGGCTACGGGAAGACGGACGGAAGTTCGGACGGAAGGCGCTGATCTTGGGCAAGGTCGTGCTCGTCACCGGTGCAGCCCGGCATCTGGGGGGCCGTTTCGTGCGGCGGATCCAGCGGGACCCGGAGGTGGAGCGGGTGGTGGCCGTGGACGTGGTCGAGCCCGGGCATCCCCTGGGGGCCGCCGAATTCGTCCGGGCGGACATCCGCAGACCGGCCATCGCCAAGGTGCTCGCGGAGCACGAGGTGGACACGGTGGTGCACCTCGACGTGACGGGGACGGCGCTGGGCGCGGGCGGCCGGACGGCGGTCAAGGAGACCAACGTCATCGGCACCATGCAGCTCCTCGGCGCCTGCCAGAAGTCGCCCCGGGTCGGCCGGCTGGTGGTGAAGTCCAGCACGACCGTGTACGGCTCCGCGCCGCGCGATCCGGCGGTCTTCACCGAGACGACCCCGGCGAAGTCGCTGCCGAGCGGCGGGTTCGCGAAGGACGCGGTCGAGGTCGAGGGGTACGTACGGGGCTTCGCCCGGCGGCGGCCGGACGTGGCGGTGTGCGTGCTGCGGTTCGCGAACATCCTGGGGCCCCGGGTGCAGTCCCCGCTGACCGAGTACCTGTCGCTGCCCGTGATGCCGACCGTCCTGGGGTACGACCCGCGGCTGCAGTTCGTCCACGAGGACGACGTGATCGACGTGCTGCGGCTGGTGGCGCACGAGCCGCGCCGGGCGTCGCTGAACAGCGGGACCTTCAACGTGGCGGGCGACGGGGTGCTGCTGCTGTCGCAGTGCGCGCGGCGGCTCGGGCGGCCCACGGTGCCGCTGCTGCTGCCCGCGGTGACCTGGGTGGGATCCGCGCTGCGGACGGTCGGGCTGACCGACTTCGCGCCCGAGCAGATCCGGCTCCTCACCCATGGGCGGGTCGTGTCGACCACGCAGCTGCGGGAGGTGCTGGGCTTCCGGCCGCGGTACACGACGGCGGAGGCGTTCGCGGACTTCGCGGCGAGCCGGGGGCCGGGGCTGCTGCCGCCGGCGGCGCTCGCGGGGGCGGTGGACCGGCTGGCAGGCCGGGTCGCCCCGGAGACGTATCCGATTCCTTCCCACGACGGATCCTGAGGAGCGGCGACAGCGATGGCGGACGCCAAGGTGATTCCCTTCGACGACGACCGGTCGCGGGCCCGGCGCAGGCCGGCCCGGGCCGAGGAGCCGTCCGAGGCCGGTACGGGTACGGCGGCGGTGCGGGCACTGCCGGGTGCGCGGGAGGTGCCGGACGAGGCCGCTGTCGCGCCTGAGACCCCTGAGGCCGCTGAGGCCGCCGCGGGCCCGGTGAGCGGGGGCGGGGGCGTGGCGTCGGGGCGGGCCGACTGGGAGCGGCGGCTCGCGGGCGGGCTGGCGTTCCTGCGGCGCCGGGTGACGGGCGAGTACGAGGTCGACGAGTTCGGCTACGACGCCGAGCTGACCGACCAGGTGCTGATGTCGCTGCTGCGCCCGCTGTACGAGAAGTACTTCCGGGTGGAGGTGAAGGGCGTCGAGAACATCCCGGAGAAGGGCGGGGCGCTGATCGTCGCGAACCACTCCGGGACGCTGCCGCTGGACGGGCTGATGATGCAGGTCGCGGTGCACGACCGGCATCCGGCGGGCCGGCATCTGCGGCTGCTCGCCGCGGATCTGGTCTTCGTGCTGCCGGTCGTCAACGAGCTGGCGCGGAAGGCGGGGCACACGCTGGCGTGCGCGGAGGACGCGGAGCGGCTGCTGCGGGCCGGCGAGGTCGTCGGGGTGATGCCGGAGGGCTT
Source organism: Streptomyces sp. NPDC004435 (assembly GCF_042873895.1). Taxonomy (NCBI): domain Bacteria; kingdom Bacillati; phylum Actinomycetota; class Actinomycetes; order Kitasatosporales; family Streptomycetaceae; genus Streptomyces; species Streptomyces sp. NPDC004435. The sequence goes on from NZ_JBIAMB010000012.1 coordinate 6,531, forward strand.
CAAGGGGATCGGGAAGCCGTTCTCGGAGCGGTACAAGCTTCAGCGGTTCGGGCGGGGCGGGTTCGTCTCGACGGCGCTGCGGGCGGGGGTGCCGATCGTGCCGTGCTCGATCGTGGGCGCCGAGGAGATCTACCCGATGATCGGGAACGCGAAGACGCTGGCGCGGTTGCTCGGGCTGCCGTACGTGCCGCTCACGCCGACCTTCCCGTGGCTGGGGCCGCTGGGGATGCTGCCGCTGCCGACGAAGTGGACGATCCAGTTCGGCGAGCCGATCCCGACGGACTCGTATCCGCCGGAGGCGGCGGAGGATCCGATGCTGATGTTCAACCTGACGGATCAGGTCAGGGAACAGATCCAGCACACGCTGTACAAGCTGCTGGTTCAGCGGAGGTCGGTCTTCTTCTAGGTGCCGGGTCTGCTCCGGGCTCCTGTGGTCGTCCGGGCATGGAAGAAGGGGCGCCCCCCGTCCGTGGGGGCGCCCCTTCTCCTTGTCAGCGAGCGTCCTCGCTGTCGATGCCGAGACCTGGAAGGAGGCCCGGCAGGAGTGGCGGGATGGTGACGTCGGGGGGTGTCGGGGTGGGGTGACTCTCCTCGGGAGTGGGTGCCGTGTCCGCGGGGGTGGTCGGGAGGAGGCCGCCGGTGTTGCCACCGAGGAGTCCGTCGTCCTCGGGGGAGGTGGTGCCCGTCTCGGCGCCCGGGCTCGGGGTGGTGCCGGTGCCGGTGGTGGGGTCGCCTCCCTGCCCGGTGCCCTGGGTGGTGCCGGAGGGCCGGGGGGTGGTGGTGGCCGGTTGGCCGCCCTGGGTGGGGGCGTCCTGGGTGGCCGGGGGCTGCTGGGTGTCGGTGCCCTGATGGCTCTGCCGGGCCGTGGGGCTGCTGCTGGAGCCGCCGGGGTCGACCGCGCCCGTCTGGGGGGTGCGGGGCAGCATCGACTGGAGCGGCTCGACCTCCTGGTCTATGGCGTCGAAGACGCCGCTGACCTCTTGGCCGACGTCGGTGAGCTGGACGGGGAGACGGTCGCGGAGGCCGTTCCAGGTGTCCCGGTGGCCCTGGGCGAAGGAGTTCAGCCGGGCCATCGGGGCGATCTCGCCGTCCCGGTCGTACGCCTGGCGGAGCAGCCGGTGCCCTTCCTCGGCGTCGTGCTTCATGCCGCCGAGGGCGCGCCGGATCTCGCTCAGGGACTCGTGGTCGAGGTCGCCGGCGCGGGCGCGCTCCATGAGCCGGCGGGCCTCGCTGAGCCGGGTGGACGCCTGGTCGAGGTAGATGCCCCCGCGGTCGGCGTCGTCGTCGGCCATGCCGAGCTTGAGGTCCTCCATGCCCCGCTTGAGTCCGTAGAGCGAGTCACCGGGGAGGGCGTCGGAGCTGGCGGCGGCGACGCCGCCGAAGGCTCCGGCCGCCACACCGACGGTGAGGCCGCCCGCCGCGAGCCCCTTGGTCCAGCGGGAGCGGGGGCGGAGCTTTCTCAGCGGGGAGGCCCGGTGGGCGCCCCTGGTGGTCCGCTGCTCCGGGACGGTGGGGCCCCCGGCGGCCGTCCCCTGGGCGAACATCGCCTCCATGGCGGCGACGAGCTGGGCTCGCTGCACCACCTTGACCTCGGGGTCGAGCTCTGGTTTCGGCAGTTCGCCGAGACCGCTCGCCAAGGCCAACAGCCGTCCCTGGTCGCCCGTGTCGGCCGGGGCGTCGGGCCGGTCGGCCGCCTCGCCCTCGGGCGCCCGGTCCTCCAGGGCCTGGGCGAAGGCGTTCGCCCGCCGGTGCACGTTCGCGATCACTGGCGGCACCTCCTCTCGTCATGACGGTCGACTCCCCAAGGGGTCCGGAAGGTTGCCCTCCTTGAGCAGATCCACACGAACGAGTGAGGATCTGCGGGCAGGGCGTGACCACAGGGAGCCTGCATTTCGCACAACGAGCGGCGCGGCACTTGGGTTACGCGCGAAGGATGATCGGACCAGTGCGTCATCGAAGCGTCACCGACTGTGATGTGGGACGGGCAGTGGTGGCGTGGGGGGATGTGTACGGGTGAGGGGGTCAAGAGGCTTCACGGGGTGGGGACGGGGACGGTGGGGACGGGGAGGGGTGGCGGCGGTCGGCGGCCCGGGTCAGCGGGCGTCTTCGGGCAGGAGTCGGGCCAGGGTGCGGACGGCCCGGTACTGGAGGGTCTTGATGGCGCCCTCGTTCTTCCCCATGACCCGCGCGGTCTCGGCGACCGAGAGGCCCTGGAGGAAGCGGAGGGTCACGCACTCCTGCTGCTGGGGGTTGAGACGGCGGACGGCGTCGAGGAGCGCGGCGTTGGAGAGGGACTCCAGGACGGAGTCCTCCGGGCTGCGCTCGACCTCGTTGGCGTCGAGCATCTCGCCGGTGGTGACCTCCAGCCGGAAGCGGCTGGACTTGAAGTGGTCGGCGACCAGGTTGCGGGCGATGGTGACGAGCCAGGCGCCGAAGTCGCGGCCCTGCCAGGTGAACGTGGAGATCCGGCGCAGGGCGCGCAGGAACGTCTCGCTGGTGAGGTCCTCCGCCGTCGCCTTCCCGCCGACGCGGTAGTAGATGTAGCGGTAGACGGTGTCGCTGTACTGGTCGTACAGCCTGCCGAACGCGTCGGCCTCGCCGGCCTGGGCGCGTTCGACCAGATCCATCATGCGGGCGCTGTCGCTGTCCGCGGTGGGGCGTCGGGCGGTGGCCGGGCTTCCGGCCCCGCCGCGCGCGCTCCGTCTGCCGACGGCGGCACCGCCGTCGGCGAGGGCATAGCAAGGACCGGCCGGTGCCGGTGCGGCGAAGGCGAAGGCGGGCGCAGGACCGACGTACGCGGTGGGGACGAAGCCACGCAAGTGGTCGAGGACCGTTGCGCGCAGCGTAGCCAGGCCCGAGGCGTCAACCCCGACGTGTGGGTACACGGGACTCCCAGAGGCAGAGCTTCCATCACGTGCAGTGCGGAGCCGTTCACTCGTCGTGGCGACGGGAGGGTTCCGCTGTGCGTCTGAGGAGAATAACGCTTCGTACAGGCAGCGCTACACCCAGTTGCCTAAATCATCGATTACGTCGCTTCAGTTATAGGTTGCCGCCGCATCAAGTAGCACTTGGTGACCGGTTATTGATCGAGTGGCTTCCGAGTGTGACTGCGTCGGCGTTGCGTTGTGCTCATGTGCGGTAGGGGAGAGTGAGGCGGGCCGCTCGTGGGTAAGGGCGCGGGAATGCCCGGGAGTCGAGGGGTGTGCGGCTGTTCGAGCACGGACGGGTGAGCCCCTCTGGTCCGTGGTTGTCGCAGATGATCGCAGCCGAAACGTATCGGCACGGGCCTGGCGCACCGGAGGCGCAGGGGAGTTCGGTTCCGCGGGCGGGGTTCCGCGGGGCCGGGGGCCGGGGCGTGGCGCCTCGGGCCCGGGGTCAGCGGCGGCGGCGGTGGAGGGCGACCGCGGCGGCGGTGCCGCCGGCGACGGCGCCGAGTCCCGCGGCGGCCGGGATGCCGATCTTCGCCGCCTTGCGGCCGGTCCGGTAGTCGCGCAGCCGCCATTCGCGGTCCCTGGCGTGCTTGCGCAGCTTGGTGTCCGGGTTGACCGCGTACGGGTGCCCGACGAGCGAGAGCATCGGGATGTCGTTGTGCGAGTCGCTGTACGCGGCGCAGCGGGCGAGGTCCAGGCCCTCGGCGGCGGCCAGGGCCCGTACCGCCTCCGCCTTGGCCGGGCCGTGCAGGAGCTCGCCGACGAGCCGGCCCGTGTAGACGCCGTCCACCGACTCGGCGACCGTGCCGAGGGCGCCGGTGAGGCCGAGGCGGCGGGCGATGATCGTGGCCGTCTCGACCGGGGCGGCCGTCACCAGCCAGACCTTCTGGCCCGCGTCGAGGTGGGCCTGGGCCAGGGCGCGGGTGCCCGGCCAGATCCGGTCGGCCATGTACTCGTCGTAGATCTCCTCGCCGATCGACATCAGTTCGGAGACGCGGTGGCCCTTGACGATGGAGAGCGCGCTGTCGCGGGCCTCCTGCATGTGCTCGGGGTCCTCGACGCCGGCCAGCCGGAACCAGACCTGCGCCCAGGCAAAGCGGGCGAGTTCGCGGCGCTGGAAGAACTTCCGCTTGTACAGGCCGCGGCCGAAGTGGAAGATCGCGGCGCCCTGCATCACGGTGTTGTCGAGGTCGAAGAAGGCGGCGGCCCGTACATCGCCGACGACCGGGAACTCGGGCTCCTCCGGAGCGGTTTCCGAGGCCGCCTCGATGGCGGCGGCCTCCTCCTCCCGCTCCTGTTCCAGCTGGAGCGAGGTCTTGCGGGCCGCCTCCGCGGCGGCCTCGCCTGCCAGGACGCTGCGCGCGGTGGCGGAGCGCCTACGGGGGGTGAGCCATCCCAGAGCGGCCATGTCTGGAGCATAGCCAGTCTGTTCGGTACTTCCCGACTTGTGGGGATGCCGTCGTGTGAACAGTGCGGGTCACCGCCGTGACGGGGCGGGACAATGGACGGCATGTTCGGACGTGCCAAGAAGAAGGACGCGGCGAAGGACCCGGCCGCGCGGACCGTGACGCTGATCGGGAAGCCGGGGTGTCATCTCTGCGACGACGCCCGGGCGGTGATCGAGGCGGTGTGCGCCGAGACCGGGGCGCGCTGGGAGGAGCGGGACATCCTCCAGGACGAGGCGCTGTACAAGGAGTACTGGGAGCAGATTCCCGTCGTCCTGGTGGACGGGGAGCAGCACACCTTCTGGCGGGTGGACGCGGAGCGGCTCCGGCGCGAACTGGGTGTGTGACCGAAAGCCGGTTACCATCATGGACGTTTTGTTGGCATTCGGGGGCCACGTCGTGAGGAGTGTGTGCGGCTTTGCCCCCTTCGGCTTCTCCACGCGTCGCGGCGTGCGACGGTTCCACGGCGGCGAGAACCGGTCGCGTGACCCCGGTCACTTTGGCCGGACAAAACGGACACCATCTTTGTGCACGCGTTCACAAAGACATAGCCTGCATTCGACGGGGCGGTCTTGGGACATATGGCCGCCTGCAGCCCCGCTCATCCCGCAGGAGCACCGTGGCAACTGGCCGAACTCACCGACCGGCGACCCGTAGCCGAGGAATTCCCGAGGCCACCGTCGCCCGCCTTCCGCTGTATCTGCGCGCCCTGACCGCGCTGTCGGAGCGCTCCGTACCCACGGTCTCCTCCGAGGAGCTCGCGGCCGCGGCCGGAGTCAACTCCGCGAAGCTGCGCAAGGACTTCAGCTACCTCGGCTCGTACGGCACCCGCGGTGTCGGCTACGACGTCGAGTACCTCGTCTACCAGATCTCGCGCGAGCTCGGCCTGACCCAGGACTGGCCCGTCGTGATCGTCGGCATCGGTAACCTCGGAGCCGCGCTCGCCGGCTACGGCGGCTTCGCCTCCCGGGGCTTCCGCGTCGCCGCGCTGATCGACGCCGACCCCGCGATGACCGGCAAGCCGGTCGCCGGGATCCCCGTCCAGCACAGCGACGACCTGGAGAAGATCATCGCCGAGGACGGCGTCTCCATCGGCGTCATCGCGACCCCGGCGGGCGTCGCCCAGGCGGTCTGCGACCGCCTCGTCGCCGCCGGCGTCACCTCCATCCTCAACTTCGCCCCGACCGTGCTCTCCGTGCCCGACGGCGTCGACGTGCGCAAGGTGGACCTCTCCATCGAGCTGCAGATCCTCGCCTTCCACGAGCAGCGGAAGGCCGGCGAGGAGCCGGGCGAGGAGTCCGCCCCGCAGGCCGCCGCGCCCGCGGCGCCGCCGGCCGCGACCCGTACCACCGCCGCGAGCGGCCGCAAGGGACCCGACGGGGACGCCCCCGCGGTGATGCCGGCATGAGCCTCCTCGTCGTCGGCCTGAGCCACCGCAGCGCTCCCGTCTCCATCCTGGAGCGGGCCTCGCTGGCCCCGGACACCCAGGCCAAGCTGCTCCAGGACACCCTCGCCGCCGAGCCGGCCGCCGAGGCCACCGTCCTCGCCACCTGCAACCGCATCGAGCTGTACGCCGACGTGGACAAGTTCCACGCGGGCGTCGCCGAGCTCTCCACGCTCCTCGCCCAGCACAGCGGCGTCGGCCTGGAGGAGCTCACCCCGTACCTCTACGTCCACTACGAGGACCGGGCCGTCCACCACCTCTTCTCGGTGGCCTGCGGCCTCGACTCCATGGTCGTCGGCGAGGGCCAGATCCTCGGCCAGATCAAGGACGCCCTCGCCCTCGGCCAGGAGCTGCACACCGCGGGACGGCTCCTCAACGACCTCTTCCAGCAGGCCCTGCGGGTCGGCAAGCGCGCCCACAGCGAGACCGGCATCGACCGGGCCGGGCAGTCGCTCGTCACCTTCGGCCTGGAGCAGCTGGCCCAGGGCGCCGACGTCGAGAACTGGGCGCGGGGCAAGCGCGCCCTCGTCATCGGCGCCGGCTCCATGTCCTCGCTGGCCGCCGCGACGCTCGCCCGCGCCGGCGTCGCCGAGATCGTCATCGCCAACCGCACCCTCGCCCGCGCCGAGCGGCTCGCCGAGATCCTCGCCGAGCCCGGAGGTACGGGCGTGACCGCGCGCGCGGCCGAGATGGTTGCCGTCGGCGACGAACTGGACCGGGCGGACGTCGTCGTCTCCTGCACCGGCGCCACCGGCATCGTCCTCTCCGGCGACGCGGTCGAGGCCGCCGCCGGCGGCCGCGACGAGACCCTCCACCTGCTCGACCTCGCCATGCCCCGCGACATCGACGCCGCCGCCCACCGGATCCCCGGTGTCCGGCTCGTCGACATCGAGTCCCTGGCCGACGCCTCCGCCGACGCCCCCATGGCCTCCGACGTCGACCAGGTCCGCTCCATCGTCGCCGACGAGGTCGCCGCCTTCGGCGCCGCCCAGCGCGCCGCCCACATCACCCCGACCGTGGTCGCCCTGCGCACCATGGCCGCCGACGTGGTGGCCAGCGAGGTCGCCCGCCTGGAAGGCCGCCTCCCCGGCCTCGACGACAAGCAGCGCGCCGAGATCACCCAGACCGTGCGCCGCGTCGTCGACAAGCTCCTGCACGCGCCGACCGTGCGGGTCAAGCAGCTCGCCAGCGAGCCCGGCGGCGCCGGGTACGCGGACGCGCTGCGGACACTCTTCGACCTCGACCCGGAGACGGTCGCTTCCGTCTCCCGGGCCGACCTGAATGACGCCGACGTCAAGAACCGAGGGCGAGTATGACCGAGAGGGCACTGAGGCTCGGGACCAGGCGCAGCAAGCTCGCCATGGCCCAGTCCGGGCACGTGGCCGACGCGGTCCGGCAGCTGACCGGCCGGCCCGTCGAGCTCGTGGAGATCACCACGTACGGGGACACCTCCCGCGAGCACCTCGCGCAGATCGGCGGCACCGGCGTCTTCGTCGCCGCCCTGCGCGACGCGCTGCTCGACGGCGAGGTCGACTTCGCCGTCCACTCCCTGAAGGACCTGCCGACCGCCCAGCACCCCGAGCTGGTGCTGGCCGCGATCCCGCGGCGCGAGGACCCGCGCGACGTCCTCATCGCGGGCGACGGCCTCTCGCTCGACCGGCTGCCCGCGGGCGCCCGCGTCGGGACCGGCTCGCCGCGCCGCATGGCCCAGCTGCACGCGTACGCCCGCAGCCACGGCCTCGACCTCACCTGCGTCCCGATCCGCGGCAACGTCGACACTCGCGTCGGCTACGTCCGCAAGGGCGAGCTGGACGCCGTCGTCCTCGCCGCGGCCGGACTCAACCGCATCGGCGGCACCGAGGAACTCCTCGGCGGCCTGTCGGCCCAGCACCTCTCGGTCGACTCCGTGCTGCCCGCCCCCGGCCAGGGAGCCCTGGCCGTCGAATGCCCGGCGTCGAACTCCGACCTCGTCGCCGCGCTCTCCGCCCTCGACGACCCGCTCACGCGGGCCGCCGTGACCGCAGAGCGATCCCTGCTCGCCGCCCTGGAGGCCGGCTGCAGCGCACCCGTGGGAGCGCTGGCCGACATCCTCGCCGACGGCCCCGGTCACGGGCAGGTTGTCACCGAAATGCGCCTGCGCGGCGTCGTCGGCACCACCGACGGCTCGACGCTGGTGCAGCTGTCCACCACCGGTCCCGTCCCCACCTCGCACGACGAGGCGGCGGCGCTCGGACGCGAACTCGCGGCCGAGATGCTCGCCAAGGGTGCGGCCGGTCTTATGGGGGAGCGAGCACTTTGAGCCCCACCAGCCCGACCACCAGTCCCGTGTCCCCCGTCTTCGCGGGCCACGGCCACGTCACCTTCCTCGGCGCAGGCCCAGGCGACCCCGGACTCCTGACCCTCCGGGCCGTCGAGGCCCTGGCAGGAGCGGACGTCCTGATCGCCGAGCCGGAGGTCCTCGAAGTCGTCCGCGGCCATGCGCGCGCGGGCGTGAGCACGCCTGAGCTGACGGTTGTTGACGAGGCGTCAACAGCCGCCGGTGTCCCCGTGTTGAGGGATGCGGCCAATCTTGTCATGGAGGCCGCGCGCGGCGGCAGGCGGGTCGTCCGTGCGGTGACCGGCGACCCCGGTCTCGACGGGAACGCGGGCGCCGAGATGCTCGCCTGCGCCGCCGAGGGCATCCCCTTCGAGGTCGTCCCCGGCGTCGCGACCGCGGTCGGCGTCCCCGCGTACGCCGGTGTGCCGCTGCGCGACGCGCAGGGCACCGACGTCCGCTTCGTCGACGCCCGGACCGCCGACGACCGCTGCTGGGCCGAGGTCGGCGCCTCCGACGGCACCGTCGTCGTCTCCACCTCCCTCGACGCGGTCGCCGCGGCCGCCGGTGAGCTGGTGGCCGCGGGCCGCAAGCCGGACACCCCGCTCACCGTCACCATCGCCGGTACGACGACCCGCCAGCGGACCTGGAGCGCGACCCTCGGGACGATCGCCCAGGTCTTCAAGCAGGGCAAGGTGCTCCCCTCGCCCGAGGGCCACCGGCCGGTGATAGCCGTGGTCGGCGAGCGCAGCGCCCCGGCACAGCGCGATCAGCTCTCGTGGTTCGAGTCCAAGCCGCTCTTCGGCTGGCGGGTGCTCGTGCCGCGCACCAAGGAGCAGGCCGCGTCGCTCTCCGACCAGCTGCGCTCGTACGGCGCCGTGCCGCACGAGGTGCCGACCATCGCGGTCGAGCCGCCGCGCACCCCGCAGCAGATGGAGCGGGCCGTGAAGGGGCTCGTCACCGGACGGTACGAGTGGATCGCCTTCACCTCGGTTAACGCGGTGAAGGCCGTGCGGGAGAAGTTCGAGGAGTACGGGCTCGACGCCCGCGCCTTCGCCGGCATCAAGGTCGCGGCGGTGGGCGAGCAGACGGCCGCCGCGCTCGTCGACTTCGGTGTGAAGCCGGACCTCGTGCCGAGCGGCGAGCAGTCCGCGGCGGGTCTCCTGGAGGACTGGCCGCCGTACGACCCCGTCTTCGACCCGATCGACCGCGTCTTCCTGCCGCGCGCCGACATCGCGACCGAGACGCTGGTCGCCGGGCTGATCGAGCTCGGCTGGGAGGTCGACGACGTCACGGCCTACCGGACCGTGCGCGCGTCGCCGCCGCCGGCGGACACGCGCGAGGCGATCAAGGGCGGCGGTTTCGACGCGGTGCTCTTCACCTCGTCGTCGACCGTGCGGAACCTGGTCGGCATCGCCGGCAAGCCGCACAACGTGACCGTCATCGCCTGTATCGGCCCCGCCACCGCCAAGACGGCGGAGGAGCACGGTCTGCGGGTCGACGTGCTGTCGCCCGAGCCGTCCGTGCACAAGCTGGCCGAGGCGCTGGCGGAGTTCGGCCTGCGGCGCCGGGCAGCGGCCCTGGAGGCGGGCGACCCGGTCACGCGGCCGAGCGAGCGGCGTCCGGGGGCGCGGAGGCGGCGGACCACGTAGGGCGTGGGCCCCGTGGGGTCGGAATTGTGGCGCGGGTCCTCTTCGGAGGGCCCGCGCCTTCGCGTTGCGGGCGAGGGGGCGGGTGGCCGGCGGGGACGGGGTGTGGGTTTGGGGGGGGCGAGGGGGCGGGTGGCCGGCGGGAACGGGGGGTCGGTATGGGGGGCACGGGGCCGGTGGTCGGCGGGGACGAGGTGTCGGTATGGGGGGCGCGGGGGCGGGCGGCGGCAACAGGGTGTCGGTAAGTGGGGCGCGGGGGCGGGCGTAGATTCGGGGGATGAACTCGTATGGAAGCTTTCCCGGGGCCCGGCCGCGCCGGCTGCGGACGACGCCCGCCATGCGGCGGATGGTGGCCGAGACCCGCCTCGACCCGGCCGATCTGATCCTGCCCGCGTTCGTGCGCGAGGGCGTCAGCGAGCCCGTGCCGATCGGCGCGATGCCCGGCGTCGTCCAGCACACCCGGGACAGCCTGCGGAAGGCCGCGGTGGAGGCCCTGGAGGCGGGCGTCTCCGGGATCATGCTCTTCGGCGTGCCGGAGGACGCCAAGAAGGACGCGCTCGGTACGGCGGGCACGGATCCGGACGGGATCCTCCAGGTCGCCATCAGGGACGTGCGGGCCGAGGTCGGCGACGAGCTCGTGATCATGTCGGACCTCTGCCTCGACGAGTACACCGACCACGGCCACTGCGGCGTCCTCGCCGAGGACGGCCGGGTCGACAACGACGCCACCCTGGAGCGGTACGCGGAGATGGCGCAGGTCCAGGCCGACGCCGGCGTCCACGTCGTCGGACCCTCCGGGATGATGGACGGCCAGGTCGGGGTGGTCCGCGACGCGCTGGACACCATCGGCAAGGAGGACGTGTCGATCCTCGCGTACACCGCGAAGTACTCCTCCGCCTTCTACGGCCCGTTCCGCGAGGCCGTCGGCTCGTCCCTCACCGGCGACCGCAAGACCTACCAGCAGGACCCCGCCAACCTCCGCGAGTCGATGCGCGAGCTGGCGCTGGACCTGGAGGAGGGCGCGGACATGGTGATGGTGAAGCCGGCCGGCCCCTACCTGGACGTGCTCGCGAAGGTCGCCGAGTCCGTGGACGTGCCCGTCGCCGCGTACCAGATCAGCGGCGAGTACGCGATGGTCGAGGCCGCGGCCGAGAAGGGCTGGATCGACCGCGACAAGGCGATCCTGGAGACCCTCACCGGCATCCGCCGCGCCGGCGCCCAGATGATCCTCACCTACTGGGCCACCGAGGTGGCGCAGAAGCTCGGGTCGGCTCGCCGCTGACCGGCGGGCGGCGCACCCTGGAGAGGTACCCGACAGGTACCTCCCGGAGGTGGTCCTCATGATGAACACGCTCGTCGGCTGGCATGTCGACATGGAGTTCAAGGAGGAGGGGGACCGGACGCGGGCGGCGGCCATGGTCCGGCTCTCGGACGGCTCCGAGTTCCGGGCCCACGGCACCGCCCACCGCCACCCCTCCGATCCGGAACAGCTGCGGGTCGGCGAGGAGATCGCCGGGGCCCGCGCCCTGATGGACCTGGCCTCGCAGCTGCTCCAGAAGGCGCACGCGGAGATCGACGAGGCGTCCGGGCGGACGTCGTACCCGATCAACCGGTAGCGCGTGGCGGGTCCGGGCCTCAGTACTGGAGGGCGTCCTCCAGCTCCCGCTGCCAGTACGAGACGGCGGCGCCGTCATCCACGTACGTGCCCTTCGGCGCCGTCACCGTCTCCATGCTGTCCGCGGTCAGGTTCACCTTGATCGTGCGGACGGTCATGCCGTGGGTGTCCCCGCCCGGCTCCCCGGTGAGGATCAGGGACGCGTAGGCCGACTCCCCGGGCAGCAGGGTCACCACGGCCTGCGGCTTGCTCTCCTCCACGATCCTGATCGGCGCCTGGCTCCCGTCGAAACCGACCAGGGGCGCGCCCATCGCGTCGCAGCGCCCGCCGCCGGTGTTCGTGATCGTCAGCGCCAGGTGGTTGATCGGGCGGGTGACCTTGCTCGCCACGACCTTCACGTCCGAGGCGGTGCAGGGGCGGCTGGCCGGGGCGTCGTCGCCGTCGGCCGGGGGGCGGGGCTTCGCCGTGGTGGTGGGTGTGGAGGGGGCGGGCTTCCCGGGGGTCGTGGTCCGGGTCGGCTCGGGGGTCGGGGTGGGCGTCTGGGAGGGGGCTCCGGTGGGGTTTCCGCCGGTCGGGGGCGGGGTCGGCTCGGCGGTCGTCGGCGTCGCCGCCGGCGCCGTGGTGCTGTGCTGCGGCTTCTCCGGGGACTTGGCCGTCGGTTCCTGGTCGGTGGACTGGCAGGCGGTGAGGGCGAGCGCCGCGGCCAGTGCGGCGGCGGGCAGGGCGAGGCGGCGGACGGACGTGCGCATGGTGGTTCCCCCGTGAGCGAGTCGGATGGGTCGGATGGGTCGGGCGGGCGGGCCGGGCGGGCCGGTCAGCGGCCGTCGAGCAGGGTGATCACGATCGCGGTGCAGACGATCAGCACCGTCAGTGCCAGGGCGTCGGTGACGCGGCTGTTCGGCATGGCTCCATGCTGCGAGCCGGTGTGACCCGGTGTCGACCGGCGCGGGACAATGAGGAACGCTGGAACGCTTCCACCCCCGGTGACCTGGGGAGACGTACCTCGCCCGGAACGCGTTCCTGGGACGCCGACAGTGACGGGGGAGCGACGGATGGACACCGGGGACCGGCTCGCGGGGCTGCTCAAGGAGCTCAAGGAGCGGTCGGGGCTGAGCTACGGCGCCCTCGCCAAACGCCTCCACGTCAGCACCTCCACCCTCCACCGGTACTGCAACGGCGACGCCGTCCCGACCGACTTCGCGCCCGTGGAACGGCTCGGCCGGCTCTGCGGAGCCTCACGGGAGGAACTCGTCGCCCTCCACCGCGCCTGGATCGTCGCGGACGAGACCCGGGGGCGGAGCGGTGAGCCGGCGGAGCGGGGTGGGGGAGAGCACGTCCCCGGCGAGGCTGTGGGGGGAGGTGAGGCTGCCGTGGTGGGTGAAGTCCCTGCGGCCGCCGTGGTGGATGAAGCCCCTGCGGTCGCCGCGGTCGGTGAGCCCGCTGAGGCCGTAGAGGCAGGTGAAGCCGCTGGGGCCGTCGAGGTCGACGCGCACGCCGAGCACGTCGTCGTGGTGACGGCGGGGACTTCGAGGACTTCGAGGGAGCTCGCGCCGCGCTCCCGCGTGCGGCTGAAGAGCGCCCTCGCGGCCGTGGCCGTCGTCGCCCTCGCCGTACCGGCGGCCTTCCTCGTGTCGCGGGACGGGGAGAAGGAGCCGCGCGCGGGCTCCGCCGCGCCCTCCGCGCCCGCTCCGCTGAACGCCGGCATCAGCTCGTACAACTGGGCCGAGCCCTGCGGCCAGTACTACGTCCTCGACCAGAAGCCGGAGCACGTGCCTCCGCCGCCTCCGCCGCAGGACACCCGCGGATGGGCCCGCGCGCTCGGCGGGACCGACGGCGGGCACATGCAGCTCCAGGTCACCGTCACCGGACGCACCCGGGAACCGGTCGTCCTGTCACGGCTCCACGTCCGGGTCGTCGACCGCGACGAGCCGGCCGAGCAGGCCGTGTACTCCATGGGCGACGGCTGCGGCAGCGGGATCACCCCGCAGACCTTCGCCGTCGACCTGGACACGCCCCGGCCGTACGTGAAGCCGATCGCCGGACAGGACGGGGACCTGGTGGTGCCCGCGAAGGACTTCCCCTACCAGGTCGCCACCGGGAACGCGCAGGTCCTCAACCTGGACGTGCACACCGAGGAGCACGCCGTCGCCTGGTACCTGGAGCTGGACTGGAGCACCGGTGACAGGAAGGGGACGGTACGGATCGACGACGGCGGACAGCCCTTCCGCACCACCGCGATCGAGGGCCGTACGGTCTACGGCTACTGGCCCGACAAGGGCGAGTGGGTCGCACAGCGGTGACCCACCCGCCCCGGCGGCGTCAGAGGCGCTCGGGCGTCCGGATGCCGAGCAGCGCCATGCCCTGGCGGAGCGTGCGGGCCGTCAGGTCGCAGAGGAAGAGGCGGTTCTCCACCTGCGCCGGGGTGTCCGCCTTGAGCACGGGGCACTCCGAGTAGAACGTCGTGTACAGCGAGGCCAGCTGGTACAGGTAAGAGGCCAGCTTGTGCGGGGCGTACTCCGCGGCGGTCTCCTCGATCGCCTCGCCGAAGCCGTCGACGTGCAGACCGAGGGCCCGCTCCGACGCGGCCAGCTCCAGCTCCGGGTGGGCCACCGGCTTCGCGTCCCCGGCCTTCCGCAGGATCGACTGGATACGGGCGTACGCGTACTGGAGGTATACCGACGTGTCGCCGTTGAGCGACACCATCTGGTCCAGGTCGAACTTGTAGTCACGGGCCGCCGAGGTCGACAGGTCCGCGTACTTCACCGCGCCGATGCCCACCTGGGCACCCCGCTCGGTGATCTCGTCCTCGGTGAGGTCCTGGGCCTTCTCGCGGACCACGGCCGAGGCCCGGTCGATCGCCTCGTCCAGCAGGTCCACCAGCCGGACCGTCTCGCCCTCACGGGTCTTGAACGGCTTGCCGTCCTTGCCGAGGACCGTGCCGAAGGCCAGCTGGACGGCCTTCACGTCGTCGTTCAGCCAGCCGGCCCGCCGGGCCGTCTCGAAGATCATCTTGAAGTGCAGCGACTGGCGGGCGTCCACCACGTACAGCAGCGTCGTCGCCTTCAGGCCCTGCACCCGGTCGCGGATCGCGGACAGGTCCGTCGCCGCGTAGCCGAAACCGCCGTCGGACTTCTGGACGATCAGCGGGACCGGGTTGCCGTCCGGGCCCTTGATGTCGTCGAAGAACACGCACAGCGCACCCTCGGAGCGGACCGCGACGCCCGACTCCTCCAGCAGCCGGCAGGTCTCCTGCAGCATGGCGTTGTAGCCGGACTCACCGACGATGTCGGGGTCGCGGACGTCCATGCCGAGCTTGTCGAAGACCGAGTAGAAGTAGATCTTCGACTCGTCGACGAACCGCTGCCACAGGGCGAGCGTCTCCTCCTCGCCGGCCTGGAGGTTCACCACGCGGGCGCGTGCCCGGGTCTTGAACTCCTCGTCGGCGTCGAACAGCGCGCGGGACGCCTTGTACAGCCGGTTCAGGTTCGACATGGCCTCCTCGCCGGAGACCTCCGCGTCCTCGCTCTTGTGGTCCAGCTCGTGCGGGTGCTCGATCAGGTACTGGATGAGCATGCCGAACTGGGTGCCCCAGTCGCCGATGTGGTGGCGCCGGATCACGGTCTCTCCCGTGAACTCCAGGATCTCCACCATCGCCGCGCCGATCACCGCCGAGCGGAGGTGGCCGACGTGCATCTCCTTCGCCACGTTCGGCTGCGCGTAGTCGACGACCGTCGTGCCCGCCGCCTCGTTCAGCGGCACGCCCAGGCGCGCGTCGGCGGCGCGAGCCGCCAGCGTCTCGACGATCGCCGCGTCCGACACGGTGATGTTCAGGAAGCCGGGGCCCGAGACCTCGATCTCCTTCAGCACGTCGTTCGCCGGGATCGACTCGACGACCTTCGTCGCCAGCTCACGCGGATTGCCCTTGAGCCGCTTGGCCAGGGCCAGGATGCCGTTGGCCTGGAAGTCGGCCCGGTCGCTTCGTCGCAGCAGCGGGTCGGCGGAACCGGCCTCCGGCAGGGCTGCCGAGAGACCTTCCGCGAGGCGCTGCTGCACGGTCGAAGCGAGGGAAGGGACCGAGGCCATGAGCTTCCGTTCCTGTTGTGTGGTGTCCGGGTTTCCCGGTGGTCTATATCGCTGGTCAAGTGTCCCATGGGCGGGCAAGGTGTTTTCCCCGCCCGTCCACGACTGTGGACAACCCCGACGAGCGGAATCACGCCTGTGGACAACCCCCGAGCCCCCGGTTCCGTCTGGGACAATGACTGACGTAGGGCCTTGAAGGCTCCGAGGGACTTCCCGCAAGGATCTGGAAAGAAGGACGTACCGACCGTGGCTCAGAGCAGCACCGAGACCGACTGGGTCTCCCGTTTCGCGGACGAGGTCATCACCGAGTCGGAGCGACGTGCGCCTGGCAAACCGGTCGTCGTCGCCTCCGGCCTGTCCCCCTCCGGCCCCATCCACCTCGGCAACCTCCGCGAGGTCATGACCCCGCACCTGGTCGCCGACGAGATCCGCCGCCGCGGGTACACCGTCCGCCACCTCATCTCGTGGGACGACTACGACCGCTACCGCAAGGTGCCGGGCGGCATCGAGGGCATCGACGAGTCCTGGGCCGAGCACATCGGCAAGCCCCTGACCTCCGTCCCCGCCCCCGCCGGCTCGCCCCACGCCAACTGGGCCGAGCACTTCAAGGCCGCCATGGTCGAGGCACTGGCGGAGCTCGGCGTCGAGTACGACCCGATCAGCCAGACCGAGCAGTACACCTCCGGCGTCTACCGCGAGCAGATCCTGCACGCCATGCGCCGCCGAGGCGACATCGACGCCATCCTCGACCAGTACCGGACGAAGAAGGCCCCCAAGAAGCAGTCCCAGAAGCCGGTCGACGAGGCCGAGCTGGAGGCCGCCGAGGGCTCCGGCGCGGCCGCCGAGGACGACGGCTCCGGCGGCGGCGCCGGCTACTTCCCGTACAAGCCCTACTGCGGGCAGTGCGAGAAGGACCTCACCACCGTCACCGCCTACGACGACGACACCACCGAGCTCGCCTACACCTGCACCTCCTGCGGCTTCGCCGAGACCGTGAAGCTCAGCGAGTTCAACCGCGGCAAGCTCGTGTGGAAGGTCGACTGGCCCATGCGCTGGGCCTACGAGGGCGTCATCTTCGAGCCCTCCGGCGTCGACCACTCCTCGCCCGGCTCCTCCTTCCAGGTCGGCGGCCAGATCGTCACCCTCTTCGACGGTGTCCAGCCCATCGGCCCCATGTACGCCTTCGTCGGCATCAGCGGCATGGCCAAGATGTCCTCCTCCAAGGGCGGCGTGCCCACCGCCGCCGACGCCCTGGAGATCATGGAGCCGCAGCTGCTCCGCTGGCTCTACGCCCGCCGCAAGCCCAACCAGTCCTTCAAGATCGCCTTCGACCAGGAGATCCAGCGGCTCTACGACGAGTGGGACAAGCTGGAGGCCAAGGTCGCCGACGGCACCGTGCTGCCCGCCGACGCCGCCGCCCACACGCGTGCCGCCCGCACCGCGGCCGGCGAGCTGCCGCGCACCCCGCGCCCGCTCCCGTACCGCACGCTCGCCTCGGTCGCCGACATCACGGCCGGCCACGACGAGCAGACCCTCCGGATCCTCACCGACCTCGACCCGGAGTCCCCGGTCACCTCGCTCGACGAGGTCCGGCCGCGCCTCGACCGCGCCGAGAACTGGATCACCACCCAGGTCCCGGCCGACCAGCGCACCATCGTCCGCGAGGAGCCCGACACCGAGCTCCTCGGCTCCCTGGACGACGAGGGCCGCGAGTCCCTGCGCCTCCTCCTGGAGGGCCTGGACAGCCACTGGTCCCTCGACGGCCTGACCACGCTCGTCTACGGCGTCCCGAAGGTCATGGCCGGCCTCACCCCCGAGGCCAAGCCCACCCCGGAGCTGAAGGTCGCCCAGCGCGCCTTCTTCGCCCTCCTCTACAAGCTCCTCGTGAGCCGCGAGACCGGCCCCCGCCTCCCCACCCTCCTCCTCGCCGTCGGCGCGGACCGGGTGCGGAAGCTGCTCGGCGCCTGACCCGGCGAAGCCGAAGGGCCGCCCCCGTGATCGGGGGCGGCCCTTCGGCTTCGCACGTGCGGTGCGTGTGATGCGTGCGGTGCGTGTGATGCGCGGGTCGTGCGGGTCGTACGGGTGGTGCGGGTGGTGCGGGTGGGTCAGGAGGGGTCGTACTCCTGCATCTCCTCGCGGACGCGCTCCTGCACCTCAGGGGTGACCAGCTGGAGCAGGTCCGACTGGGGCTCCGGGAGCTGCTGGAAGCCGTACGCCTCCGCCACCATCTGATCCAGCTCGAACGGGGTCGGGAAGCGCTCGTACTCCTGCACGAAGCCGTACGTCACCTTGTAGGCGATCTCCCGGAACTCCTCCATCTGCGGGTCGGGCGGCTGGAGCGGATCGGGCTGCTGGAGCACCCCGTACAGCTCCGGACGCGTCGCCGTCTCGGGCTCCGGCTGCTGCCCTTCGGCTCCGGGGACGTCCTCGGGAGCGTCGGCGGGGAGCTGCTCCTGAGCCTGGGTCGGCACCTGTGCCTGTACCTGGCCCGGCACTTGCGCCTGGCCCGGCACCTGCGCCTGAGCCTGGTCCAGGGCCTGTTCCTGTGCCTGCTCCGCCGTCTGCGCGGTGTACGAGCCCCCGTACCCCTCCGGGGTGACCTGAGGGGCGTCGAACCACGGGCTCTCGTGGTTCGGGTGCGGAGGCTCCTGTGCCCGCTGGGCCTGCGGCTGCGGCTGCGGCTGCGGCTGCTGTTGCGGTTCGGGCTGGGGCTGCGGCTGCTGGACGGGGGTCGCCTGCGGCTGGGGGTGTGGCTGCGGCCCCTGGGCGGGCTGGGCCGCCGGGAGCTCCTGGAGGACCTGCGACGGCGCCTGGACCGCCTGGACCATGGTCAGCGGCTGCGGCTGCGCGTGCGGCTGCTGCGCGGCCTGCGCCGTGATCTGCGCCTGGTTCGGATGCGGCGGGATCAGGACCGGCTCCACCCCCGCGGCCGCCAGCCCCGCCGGAGCCGTCTCC
The DNA here is from genome assembly GCF_042873895.1 of Streptomyces sp. NPDC004435. Taxonomy (NCBI): domain Bacteria; kingdom Bacillati; phylum Actinomycetota; class Actinomycetes; order Kitasatosporales; family Streptomycetaceae; genus Streptomyces; species Streptomyces sp. NPDC004435. The sequence goes on from NZ_JBIAMB010000012.1 coordinate 24,963, forward strand.
GCGAGCGGGACGCCGTACCGGGCGAGCCGCAGCGGCATCAGCGCCTCCACCGGCGCCTTGCGCCGCCAGCCGCGGCCGAAACGTGCCTGCAGCCGGGCCTGGTAGATCAGCCGCTCCTGCTCCAGCTTGATCACCTGGTCGTACGAGCGCAGCTCCCACAGCTTCATCCGCCGCCACAGCCGGAACGTCGGCACCGGCGACAGCAGCCAGCGGGTCAGACGCACGCCCTCCATGTGCTTGTCGGCGGTGATGTCCGCGATCCGGCCCACCGCGTGCCGCGCCGCCTCGACCGCGACCACGAACAGCACCGGGATGACCGCGTGCATGCCCACGCCCAGCGGGTCGGGCCACGCCGCCGCGCCGTTGAACGCGATCGTCGCCGCCGTCAGGATCCACGCCGTCTGCCGCAGCAGCGGGAACGGGATCCGCAGCCACGTCAGCAACAGGTCCAGGGCGAGCAGCACACAGATGCCCGCGTCGATGCCGATCGGGAAGAAGTACGAGAACGTACCGAAGCCCTTGTGCACGGCAAGCTCGCGCACGGCCGCGTACGAACCCGCGAAACCGATCCCCGCGATGATCACCGCGCCGCCGATGACGAGCCCGATGAGTATGCGGTGTGTGCGTGTCAGCTCCATCGCGGCCACCCGCGATCCCCTCCCGTGATTCGACGTTCGCGGGCCCCAGAGTGGCACACGTGAGCGAAGCCCGACCCTCTGGGGAGGGACGGGCTCCGCTCGGACACACCTGTCTGTGCTGATTTGTGGCACTACCCGTGCGGCCGACCGAGGTTGGTGGCCGCGTACGACGGGAACGATTACCTGTTGGCCGCGTACGACGGGGTACGGCTGATTGTCGGCCGCGTACGACAGGTGCGACTACCTGTCGGCCGCGTACGACGGGGTACGGCTACTTGTTGGCCGCGGCCACCGCGGCGACCGCTTCCTTCGCCGCCTTCGTCGCACCTTCGACGATCTTCTTCGTCTCCGGCGTCGGCGCGCCCGCGTACCCGGCGCCGTTGTACGACAGCAGGACCAGCACGTTCCCGGTCCGGGCCACGACCGAGGCGTACACGAAGTCCTCGTCGGTCTTCTTCACCGTGTACGTGACCGTCTTCGCCTCGTCGCCGATGCCCTTCGCCGTCACGGTGCTCACCTTCTTCGCACCCGTGGTGGCCTGGATCTTGCCGAGCTCCTTGGTGAAGTTCTCCTGCGCGCGGGCCTGGCCGCTGCCCAGCGACACCTCGGAGTCGTACCGGTAGAACGACACGTCCAGCCAGCGGTACTGCGAGCCCTTGACGCCCTTGTCCTCCAGGCCGTTCCAGGAGCAGCCGCCGCGCTGCGACAGGTCGGAGGAGGCGGCCGCCGTCCCCTTCGCGGCCTTGGCCTTCGGCACCAGCGAGGCCGTCGTCTTCGCCACGATCGCCTTGCACGCCGACGGCAGCTTCGAGAACTTCGCCGGCTCGACCGTCGGGGTCGGCGAGGGGGTCGCCGACGCGGTCGCCGTCGCCTTCCCCTGGCCCGCACCGGCGTCACCGGCCCCGTTCCCGCCGCCGCTTCCCGAGTCCGAGGAGCAGCCGGCGACGACGAGCATCACCGGGACGGCTGCGGCGGCGAGAATGCGGGTGAGTCGCGGAGCTGATCGCTGCATGGTTCCTTCAGTCGCTTGTCGTACGGCCGGTGCCGGCCGGCGGCCCTGGCGGCCCTGGGTACGCCGACACGTTACGTGGTCCCCCGCCGCCCGGGGGGTCGCGCGGGACGCGCGGGCAGCCGGCTACTCCTCCAGCCGGTCGGCCAGCAGCCGGGCCAGATTCTGCGCCCTGTCCTGCAGTTCCTTGCTGTCCGGGGCGGCCGCCGCCCCGGTCGTACGCTGCCGGTACTCGACCGTCACGATCACGTTCGATGTGCGGAACACCACGCTCACGACCCGCTGCTGGCCGTCCCCGCCGGGCTTCCCGAGCGTGTCGTCGACGAACGCGATCTCGCCGAGCCCGCCCAGCGTCCGCGGTTCGAGACCGGTGGTCGCCGGGGCGGAGGGGGTGCCCGTGGCGCCGGTGCCGGGGGCCCCGGTGGGCGACGCAGTTCCCGTCCCCGCCGCGCCTGTTCCCGTCGTCCCCGCCGTCGCCGCGCCCGTGGTGGGTGTGGCGGGATCGGCGGAAGTGGACGGTGAGGTGGGAGGGGACGTGGAGGGCGGGGCGGAAGGCGAGGTGGGGGTGGCGGGCGGTGTCTCCGGTACGGCGATCCCGGCCGCGAGCTGCTTGCGCGTGTAGACCTCCTGCGCCCGTGCGGCGTCGCTGACCGTCGGGTCGTACGAGACCACCCGCTCCACGTCGAGCACCAGCCGGTGCGCGCCGTTCTCGGCGTCCGCGTTCCAGGTGCAGCCGACGCGCCGGTCGGTGTCGTACGTGACGGCGGGCGTGCCGCGGAAGACCTTGGCGCGGTCGGCGTCGGTCATCGCGGTGGTGCCGGGCAGCAGTTCGCGCAGCGTGGCGTGCGGAACGGCGCGGCAGGGCTCGAAGAGCGTGCGGTAGCGGCCGGGCGGCGCGACGGGCGCGGCGGCGACGCCCGCCTTCGCGTCGAGGGCGACGTCCTCGGTGGGGTCGGCGGCCGAGCAGCCGGTCAGGGCGCCGAGCGTGACGGCGAGACCGGCGCCGAGGCCGAGGAGGGTGCCGGGAGCGCTGCCGGGTGAGTACCTCTTTCGCTGCACCGTCCCAGGCTCCCTTCTCCCGAGGTCATTCCCGAAAACCCTTTGCCGCCCCCTGAAGGCGGATGGACACAATGTCTATCGCACGCGCAGCCGTTGATGCCGGTCCGCCGTCACCTGTACGGGCTTTGGCTCCGGTTTTTGCGTTATCAGACTTTTCGGGGGAATCGAGGAAGTATGTCGTATGTAGAGGTACCGGGTGCGCAGGTGCCCATCCGGATGTGGGCCGATCCTTCCACGGTGGAGGGCGGCGCGATGCAGCAGCTCCGGAACGTGGCGACGCTGCCGTGGATCAAGGGCCTGGCGGTCATGCCGGACGTGCACTTCGGCAAGGGCGCGACGGTCGGCTCGGTCATCGCCATGAAGGACGCGGTCTGTCCCGCGGCGGTGGGCGTGGACATCGGCTGCGGGATGTCGGCCGTCAAGACCTCCCTGACGGCGAACGACCTCCCGGGTGACCTCTCCCGCCTCCGTTCGAAGATCGAGCAGGCCATCCCGGTCGGCCGCGGCATGCACCGCGACGAGGTCGACCCGAAGCGCCTCTACCAGTTCCCGAACTCCGGCTGGGACGACTTCTGGTCGCGCTTCGACAGCGTGGCGGACGCGGTGAAGTTCCGGCGCGAGCGGGCGGCTCTGCAGATGGGAACGCTCGGATCCGGCAACCACTTTGTGGAGCTTTGTGTCGACACATCCGGTTCGGTGTGGCTCATGCTGCACTCGGGCTCCCGGAACATCGGCAAGGAACTCGCCGAGCACCACATCGGTGTGGCGCAGAAGCTGCCGCACAACCAGGGGCTCGTCGACCGCGACCTCGCGGTCTTCGTGTCCGAGACCCCGCAGATGGCGGCCTATCGGCACGATCTCTTCTGGGCGCAGGAGTACGCGAAGTACAACCGCGCCATCATGATGGCGCTCTTCCAGGAGGTCGTCCGCAGGGAGTTCCGGAAGGCGAAGGTGTCCTTCGAGCCGGTGATCTCCTGCCACCACAACTACGTGGCGGAGGAGCGGTACGACGGGATGGACCTGCTCGTGACCCGTAAGGGCGCGATCCGGGCCGGCTCCGGGGAGTTCGGGATCATCCCCGGCTCGATGGGCACCGGCTCGTACATCGTGAAGGGTCTCGGGAACGCGGCCTCGTTCAACTCGGCCTCGCACGGTGCCGGCCGGAAGATGAGCCGGAGCGCGGCGAAGCGGCGGTTCTCGACGCGTGACCTGGAGGAGCAGACGCGGGGCGTGGAGTGCCGCAAGGACTCCGGCGTCGTGGACGAGATCCCGGGGGCGTACAAGCCGATCGAGAAGGTCATCGAGCGGCAGACCGACCTCGTCGAGGTCGTCGCCAAGCTCAAGCAGGTCATCTGCGTGAAGGGCTGAACGACTGAACGACTGAACGACTGAAGGGCTGAAGGGCCGAGGGGTTGAAGGGTGCGGGGCGCGGTCGTGGCGGCGCCCCGCACCCTCGCGTTCGGTCGGCGGGCATTCCCGACGGTCGGCCGGGTGTGAGGGTGCGCGGGTGCGCGGGTGCCGTGTGGGTGATCGGGTGGGATCACCCGTTCGTCTCTACGGCTCGCGGTGGAGCTTGGTGTTGGAGGCCTGGGCTCGGGGGCGGACGACCAGGAGGTCGATGTTGACGTGCGGGGGGCGGGTGCAGGCCCAGGTGATGGTGTCGGCGACGTCGTCGGCGGTGAGGGGTTCGGCGACGCCGTCGTAGACCTTGGCGGCGCGGTCGGTGTCGCCGCGGAAGCGGGTGGTGGCGAACTCCTCGGTTTTGACCAGGCCGGGGGCGATCTCGATGACGCGGACCGGGGTGCCGACGATCTCCAGGCGGAGGGTCTCGGCGATGACACGGGCGCCGTTCTTGGCGGCCACGTAGCCGGCGCCGCCCTCGTAGGTGGCGTGGCCCGCGGTGGAGGAGAGGACGACGACGGTGCCGTCGCCGCTCGCGGTGAGCGCGGGCAGGAGGGCCTGGGTCATGTGGAGGGTGCCGAGGACGTTGACGTCGTACATCCGGCGCCAGTCCTCGGGGTCGCCGGTGGCGACGGGGTCGAGGCCGAGGGCGCCGCCGGCGTTGTTGACGAGCACGGCGAGGGTGCGGAAGGCGGTGGCAAACTCGTCGACGGCGGCGCGGTCGGTGACGTCGAGGGCGTAGGCGGTGGCCTGGTGGCCGGCCTCGGTGATCTCGGCGGCGAGGGCCTCGATGCGGTCCTTGCGCCGGGCGGTGAGGACCACGCGGTAGCCGGCGGCGGCCAGCTGCCGGGCCGTGGCGGCGCCGATGCCGCTGCTCGCTCCGGTGATGACGGCGATGGGGGCGGACATGGCGGAGGCTCCTCGCACAGGTGGTCGGGCGGTGTGGTGGCCAGGATAGGCGGCGTCGCGGCGGACACGCGGGCTGAAGGATTGTCAGTGAATGGGATGATGTGTGGGTATTTTCTGCCTATGCGTGCGATCTCTGAGGGTGTGCTCGGTGCCGTGCTCGCGGCGCTGGTGGTGCTGGGTACCGGGACAGCCGCCGGAGCGGCCGGCGAAGCGGCCGGCGGCCCGGGTGGCCGGACGGTCGGGGTCGCGGCGGCCGGGGGTGAGGCGGACATGGGGGAGGCGGACAAGGGCCAGGCGGATCTCGCCCATCACGGTCACGTGTCCCTGTGGGGCGGGCGGGTCGGGGTGTGGCTGGTGACGGAGAACCACGGGCCGTCCGACGTCGCGGACGCCACCGTGCGGCTGGCCTTCTCCGTGCCCATGGCGGGGGGCCAGGTGCTGCCCCCGGGCTGTCTGTGGAGCGGCGCCCGGGTGGTGTCCTGCCGGACGGGTGCCCTCCCGGACGGGGGTGCGGCCGGTGAGCTGGCGCTGGATCTGCGGGCGGCGGGGCTGCCGCAGGAGCTGACGGTGGAGGTGAGCACGGCCTGGCGCGCCGGCGGGCCCGACGGGAACCCGGTCAACGATCGGCACCGGGTGCTGGTGCTCGCCACCGGGGATCCGTACGTCTTCTGATCCTGGGAGCGGTGGGGTGGTCACCGGCTGCTCCAGAGGACGTAGCCGTCGGGGCGGACGAGGGTCGTGGTGCGGCGGTCGGGGTCCGTCCAGGTGGCCCGGACGGTGCGGGCGGCGGTGGTCGGTGCGAGGGGCGGCAGGGCCGGGGTGGTGCCCTCGGGGGCGATGAGGACGAACTCGCCCGTGCGCAGCAGCTCGTGCAGGCGGCCCTCGCGAAGCGTCACGTCGGGGGCGCGGCGACCGGAGGTGCGGCCGCCGCCGGGCACGGGGGCGTAGGTGATGCCGAGGCCGCTGATCATGCCGAGGGCCTTGGCGGAGGCCGGGCGGAGGGTGTTGAGGGCGGTGGTGGCCAGGGCTCGCAGGGCGCGGGTGACGGGGGTGTGGGCCATGGCGAGGCGGATGAGGGCGCCGCTGCTGCGCAGGACCATGGCGCCGACGGGGTGGCGCTCGGTCTGGTAGCTGTCGAGGAGGGCTTCGGGGTCGGGGGCGTCGCCGCGGTGGACGGCGATGAGCTTCCAGGAGAGGTTGGCTGCGTCCTGGAGGCCGGTGTTCATACCCTGGCCGCCGGCGGGGGAGTGGACGTGGGCGGCGTCGCCGGCGAGGAACACGCGGCCGACGCGGTAGGCGGGGACCTGGCGCTCGTCGCTGTGGAAGCGGGAGATCCAGCGGGCGTCATGCATGCCGTGGTCGGTGCCGAGGGCGCGCTGGGCGAGGGAGCGGACCTCTTCGAGGTCGACGGGCTCGCTGTCGGGGACCTGGCGGGTGCGGTCCCAGCCCATGACGCGGTACCAGCCGTCCCCGAAGGGGGCGATGAAGGCGAAGGCGCCGCCGGAGCCGTTGACGGTGAGGGATCCGGCGGGTTCGTCGGTGAGCCGGACGTCGGCGAGGACGATCGAGCGGATGACGCTGTCGCCGGGGAAGGGGAGGCCGAGGCTGGTGCGGACGGTGCTGCGGTGGCCGTCGGTGCCGACGAGGTGGCGGGCGCGGAGGGTGAGGGGGGTGCCTTCGGGGCCGGTGAGTTCGGCGGTGACGCCGTCCTCGTCCTGGTGGAGGGCGTGCACGGCGGTGTCGTGGCGGAAGGTGACGCCGGAGTCGATCGCGCGCTGTTCCAGGAGGCGCTCGACCTCGTACTGGGGAGTGATGAGGAGGTGGTCGAAGCGGGAGGGGAGGCGGCGGAGGTCGAGGGAGAGGTTGCCGAAGAGCCGCATCCGGGTGAGGGGGGTGCCGGTGGTCTCCAGGGCGTCGGCGAGGCCGCGGGTGTCGAGGAGTTCGAGGGTGCGGGCGTGGACGCCGAAGGCGCGGGTGAGGTTGGAGCGGCCGGCGGGGCGGCGCTCGACGAGGGTGACGTCGAGGCCGGCGGCGGCGAGGTCGCCGGCGAGGAGGAGTCCGGTGGGGCCGGCGCCGACGACGATGACGTCGGTGTCGGTGGGGGTGGTGCCGTCGGTGGTGCGGTGGGCGGTGGTGCTCATGGCTGGCCTCCGATCGGTCAACGCTTGTTTGCCTACGCTTGTTGGCAACGGTAGGGCGCCCCGCCGCGACGTGTCAACACCTGTTGGCCTACACTTGTGGGCATGACGACCGCACGCCGCTCCGACGCCACCCGGGCCGCGATCCTGGAGGCCGCCCGCGAGCGCTTCGCCGCCGACGGGTACGAGCGCGCCACGATCCGGGCCATCGCCCGCGACGCCGGGATCGACCCCTCGATGGTCATGCGCTACTACGGCAACAAGGAAGGGCTCTTCGCCGCCGCCTCCGAGTTCGACCTGGCCCTGCCCGCCCTGGGCGCGCTGCCCTCCAAGCACATCGGCGCGGTGCTCGTGAACCACTTCCTCGACCGCTGGGAGCGCGACGACGTGCTCACCGGGCTGCTCAGGGTCGGCGTCACCAACGACGCGGGCGCCGACCGCATGCGGGCGATCTTCGAGGCGCAGCTCGGGCCCGTCACCCTCGGCGTCTGCCCCAGGCCCGAGGAGGCCCCGGTGCGGGCCGCGCTCGTCGCCTCCCAGATCCTCGGCATGGCGCTCGCCCGCTACGTGCTCCGCCTGCCGCCGGCCGCCGAGATGAGCCGGGACGAGCTGGTGGCCTGGCTCGCGCCGACCGTCCAGCGGTACCTCACCGCCGAGACCCCCTGAGTCCGGGGGCCGGGCGTCAGGAGGTGGCGGCGCCGAACTCGCGTACCGCCTCGTCGACGATCGCCTCCAGGCGGGCGTGGTGCGCGCCCCGCCAGTAGACCCGCTCGCACTCCTCGCACCGGGCGAACACGTCGTACGTCTTCTCGGTGCCCCGCTCAAGGCGCTCGCGCACCTCGTCCTTGCCGGTGTCCGTCAGGAGGCCGTTGCAGGCGGTGCAGCGGGTCCAGGGCGCCAGCCGCGGCGCGAACCGCTCCAGGACGTCACGGAGCTGGTCGTCCGGCCGGTCGCTGTACACGTACGCTCCCGCCCACAGCTCGCGGCGGCGCAGCAGCCCCCGGTCACGGGAGAGCATGACCCGCCGCTCCCGGGCGGAGAGCGCGGCGAGCGCCGGGTCGCCGATGTCCTCGTTCTCGTAGGCGGCGTCCACCCCGAGCAGCCGCAGCCGCCGGGCCAGGGTGCCCAGGTGCACGTCGAGAAGGAACCGGAGGGGCGCGCCGGGCACCGGCTGCGGGCGGGCGACGTCCTCGACCTCGACGCGCTCGCCGGCCGACGGCACGTGCGCGTGCGCCACGGGGCGGCCGTCGACCAGGAGCCGACCGGCCTCCGTGAGCGGGACGCCGAGGGACTCGACGACATGGCCCAGCGAGGAGACCCCGTCGGTGGTCAGCGCCGTGCGCCCCGAGCGCCGCTCGGCGGCGACGAAGACGGCCAGGCCGGGGGCGAAGCTGATCTGGATCTCCGGTCCGTTCACGGGGACAGGATCGCACCGGGCCCCGGCGGCGGGCCACGCATTTCCCGGCCTGGCTCGGCCGTGCCGCAGGACCGCCCGGCGGCCTGAGCCGCGTGGCGCCGATAGCGGGAGACGCCCGGGCGCGGCTGGGCTACCGTCCCCGCATGAAGATCATCGACCTCGAACCCGGCGACCCCCGGCTGGAGAGCGACCTCCTGCCGGTCCTCGTCGAACTGCGACCGCACCTCACGCCCGCCCTCTTCCAGGAGGTGTACGCGCGCGGCCACGCGCAGGGCCTGCGCTTCTCCGCCGCCTACGCCGACGACCGGTGCGTCGGCGCGGCCGGCTGGCGGCTCGTCTTCAACACCAGCTCGCTCGGCAACCTGTACGTCGACGATCTGGTGACCGCCTCCGACGCCCGCTCCACCGGCGTCGGCCACGCGCTCATCGCCCACCTGGAGGATCACGCCCGCGCGGCCGGCTGCCACGAGCTGAACCTCGACTCCGGCACCCACCGCACCGGCGCCCACCGCTTCTACCTGCGCGAGCGCTTCGACATCGCGGCCTTCCACTTCGTGCGGCCGCTCACCGATCCTCGGTAGCGCCGAGGTCGAGCCTCCAGTCGTTGCAGCGCATCGGGCGGCCCGGCGGGTACTCGAAGTCCTGCTCCCCGAGCAGATCGAACCCCGCCTTGCGGCACACCGCGTTCGAGGCGGCGTTCCCCACCGAGGGGAAGGCGTGCAGATGGCGGTGGAGGCCGGCGGCCCGGGCCTGCTCCGCCACCGCGCGCGTGGCCAGGGTCGCGACGCCACGCCCCTGGAAGCCGGGCAGGACCGCCCAGCCCGTCTCGTACACCGGCTCGCCGTTCCAGGTGGTCGCCCAGAAGCCGATGCTGCCCGCGACGCGCTCGTCAGGCACCAGCACGACCCGGAACATCCGGCCCTTGCCCGAGGTGTCGGCGCTCAGGTCGACGTACCGTCGGTGGCGCCGCTCCAGCTGCTCCTCGGTCTCCGGACCGCCCAGGTGCTCCATCAGCTCGGGCGCGTTCAGCGCGCGCAGCAGTCCGGAGTCCTCCTCGGACCAGGCTTCGAGACGTACGGACGGGGTGGCGGCGGACTTCCCGGGCTGCTCGGTCATGCGCGCACGCTACGTCACGGCACCGACAGCCCCCGGGCGTACGCGGTCGGGGAGAGGCCCACGGTGGCGGTGAAGTCCCGGACGAGATGGGCCTGGTCGCTGTAGCCGAGTTCGGCCGCGAGGTCCGCCCAGTCCGGCGCCGCGTCCCCCTCGGCCCGCTCCAGCGCCTCGTGCAGGCGATAACGCAGGATCACCCACTTCGGGCCGACCCCGACGTGGGAGGCGAAGAGCCGCTGGAGGGAACGGGGCGAGAGCCCCGAGAGCCGTGCGAGCCTGCCCACACGCAGGACCGTGCGGTCGGTGCGGACCAGCTCCACCAGCTCCATCGCCTGGCCGGCGGCGGGGTCCGGGGCGGGCCCGTGGGCGAGGAGGAAGGCGTCGAGCGCCGCCACACGCGCGTGGTCGTCGTCCGGCGAGAGGACGGGGGAGAGTACGGCGTCGAGCACGGTCCCGCCCCCGGCGCCGTCGCCCGCGGGGGCGCGGGTGTCCGGGAACGCCTCGTGCAGGGGGACCCTTCGCCCCGTCCAGGCCGAGACCGGCCGCGCCGGGGCGAAGGGGCGGAAGCCGCCGGGCCGGAACTGCACCCCGCAGACCCGCCCCTCCCCTTCGAGCCTCTTCGTGAACAGCCCCAGCCCGATCCCCGAGACCTCGGCCGACGCGAGGGCGGCCCGCGGACCGGCACCCAGCGGGCCGTAACGCTGGAAGACCACGTTCATCGACGGGTGCGGGACGACATGGGTGGTGTACGGCTCCGGCAGCGCCCAGTCGATCAGCCAGTAGTGCTCCAGGTACGGGCGCAGTTCCGGCGCAGGGAGGTGCCGGCGGAAGCGGACCCGGGAGAACAGCTCGCCGGGGGCGACGATGCCCCGGGCGTCCCGGCGCGGTGCGGGGTCGGGCATGGTTTCGATCTTAGAGGTGCGCGGGCGGCCGGACGTCTGGCGAGCGGGCCGGACGACCTTTGGCCTGTGCTGTCCCTAGGGGCCGGAGATCCGGGCCGGGCCGGGGTTCGTGGCGCGTTTCTTCAAGACCAGGCCGGGGAGTTCTCATAGCGTCGGGGCCATGACGTACGACGACAATCACCCGGGCTCCGACGACACGACCGCTCGCACCGACGAGTCGCACCTTGCCTTCGAGAAGAGAGATGCCTCCCTCGGCGTTCTGCTCCGCGCCGCGTCCGACCGGGCCGTCCCCCTGGTCGCGGGCACGGACGACGCCTCGCTCGGCGCGCCTACGCCCTGCGCCGAGTACGACGTCCGCGCCCTGCTGAACCATCTGTTCGCGGTGGTGGTCAACTTCCAGGCGCTCGCGGCCAAGGAGGCGGCCGACTTCTCCGCGACCCCGGACCGGCTCGCGGAGCCGGAGTGGCGGGAGCGCTTCGCGGCGGAGACCGGGAAGCTGGTGGAGGCGTGGGCGGCGCCGGGTGCGGAGGAGGGGACCTCGGGGGCGATGGGGCTGCCGGCCAGGACGGTCGGGTCGATGGTGCTGCTCGACCTCACCGTGCACGCGTGGGACCTGGCGAGGGCGACCGGGAGGGAGTTCGAGCCTGCCCCGGAGGTGGTGGCCGGGTTGGTGGACGAGGTGGAGGGGATGGCGCCGATGGCCCGGAAGATGAACGTGTTCGGTGACGCCGTCGAGCTCCCGCCCGGCGCGAGCACCTTCGAGCGGCTGCTCGCGACGACGGGCCGCGACCCCCGCGTCGGCCCGACGGCCTGACGTCTCCCCGGGCGGCGGGGCGGGGGAGGACTCACCGGGCGGCCCGGGGGTCTCTGGCGGGGCGGGACACGCTACGGATTCCTCTGGCGGGAGACGGGCGCGAAGCCTTCCGAGCGGGTGAGACGGGCTGTGGGGCCTTGGCCGGAGAGGGCGAAGGCTCTCCCGGGCGGGCGGAACAGGCTACGGGCCCCTTGGCCGGCGGGGGCGGAGTGTGTCTGGCCCGGCGGGGTGGGCGAAGGTGTTTCCGGGGCGGCTGGGCGGGCTGAGGCCGTCCCGTGCGGGCGGGAGGTGGTGGGGGCCGGCCGGGCGTCAGCGCAGGCGGCCGGTGGAGGTCAGGGAGAGGCGGGAGACGACCTGGCCGAAGGCGAGCTCCTCGGCCGGGGTCAGCGGCACCGACTCCTGCGGGTGCCAGACGCGGTCCATCGGCGTCAGCGCGCGGTTCCGGCGGGCGCGGGCGCGCAGACCCGTCACCAGCCACACGCCCGTCGCGACCGCGAGCACGGCGAAGAGGGTGAGGACACGAGGGTCGGAGAACTGGCCGGGCACGGACATGACGTTCACTCCAGGGCGAAAGGGCCCGCGCGCGCGGCGCACGCACCGGCAGGCGGCGTGCGGGCACGGCGGAACAGGTGATTCCTACTGCTTCCTCCCGACCTGCTCAGTTAACACCACCCTGGGGGACTTTCGGCAGGGGGGTACGGGACCAAAGTCCCGGACGGCGAGGTGCGGGCGGGGAGGTCGGGCAGGCCCTCTTGTGCCGGGAGGGGAACCGTTCGAAGGTGGCGGCGGAGGCATATGTCCGGCCGGGGAGGGAGCAGCCACATGTCCGGAACGGGTGCGCGCGGATGGGGTTTCGTGGACGACAGAGGGGTGGAGGTGGGGGCGCCGGAGAGGCCGGCGCGGGTGGTGGCCTATGTGCGGGCCGGGGCCGCCCTGCTCGACATGGGGGTGACACCGGTCGCGGTGTACGGCTCGGGGCACGACGGGGTCGAGGCGGACCCGGCGAAGGACGGCGGGCTGGCGGCGGCCGGGGTGCCGTACCTGGGGCCCGGGCGGGCGCTGGACGAGGAGCGGCTGCGGGAGCTGCGCCCGGAGCTGGTGGTGGACGTCACGTACGACGGGAAGAGCCCGTACGCCCTGGACGAGGGGCTCGCCGACCGGGTGGGAATGCCGCTGGCGGCGCTGTCCGTCGGCAACGACCTGAGCCTGTCGGCGATCATCGGCCGCTTCGGGGAGCTCGGGGCGGCGCTCGGTGCCGCGGACGCCGGGCCTGGCGGCGGGGGACTGGTGGAGGCGGAGGCGGCGGTGCGGGCGGCCGCAGCGGCGGCCGGGGCCGGGTTCGGGGTGCTGGCGCTCTCCGGGGGTGATGCCGAGCAGGTGTACCTCGCGCGTCCGGGGGCCTGGCCGGAGCTGGCGCGGCTCGCCGGGCTCGGCGTCCGGCTGCTCGACCCGGGACCGGGGCCCGGGGCGAACTGGCTGACCGTGGGGTGGGAGCGGGCCCTCGAACTCGCCCCCGCGCTGGTCCTCTACGACAGCCGCGCCCACGCGATGCGGCCCGAGGGGCCGGAGCGTCTGCCGGCCGGCGCGCGGGTGGTGCCGTGGAACCCGGAGATCCCGCCCAGCCCCGCGGCCTACGCCCGCTTCTTCCGGGCCCTGGCCGAGGCCCTCACCGTCTGACGGCCCTCCCGTGAGGCCGGGCCCTCCCGTGCGGCCGACCACACGCGGCTGGGCCCTCCTGCACGGCCCGGACCCACGCTGACTGCTGGGCTCCATCGTGCGGCGGGGCTCAGCCGGACGCCCCACACTGCCCGCCCCACACCGCACGCCGCAGGGTTCGGTCGCATGGGCTTGCTCCGCCCCGAGAAGGCCCGTGGGTGCCCGGTACAGGTACAGGCGGCAGCCCGGGTGGGGGTGGTGGGTCAGGTGGTGAGGCAGGAGCGGAGGGAGGTGGCGAACTCCTCGGCTCGGGCCAGTTGGGCGCGGAGGTCGGCGACGCGGGCGGCGGCGGCGTCCTCGTAGCGGCGGACGCGGGTGACGAGGGCGTCGCGGTCGGCCGGTTCGAGTTCGCCGTCCGTGCCGGGGAGGTCGGCGGCGAGGCGGTCGACCGAGGTGAGGAGCTCGCGGGTCTCGGCCAGGCCGAAGCCGAGCGGCTGCATGCGGCGGATCACCATCAGCCGGGCCACGTCGGCCTCCGTGTAGAGCGGGAAGCCGCCCTCCGAGGCTGCCGAGGGGACGACGAGTCCGCAGTCCTCGTACTGGCGGATGGTGCGCAGGGGGAGTTCGGTGCGGGCGGCGACCTCGGCGATCTGCATGGGCTCGCCGGTCGCGGCGCGGACCCCGGGCCTGCGGGCCGCGGACGCCCGCACTCCTCCAGCCGGGCCGGCGAATCCGGTCACTCCGCTCGTTCCGGCGACTCCGGTCACTCCGCTCACGACAGCGTCCTCCTCGTGCGGTGCCTCTGTGAACCAACCTCCATGCATTAGATCCGATTCGTCCTAATTTCAGGCGCTATGACGGTCGGAAACGCGGAGAGAGGCAGCCGTCAGGGCCAGACCAGGCAGTACGGCTGGTGCCCGGCCTCGTGGAGGCGGACGGAGAAGTCCTGCCACTCGTGGAGCAGCTGGTAGACGTCGAAGGCGTCGCGCGGGCCGCCGCGGTCGGGGACGGTGGACCAGATGAAGGCGGCGGCGCCGACCGACTCCTCGCCGATCGCGCGCAGTGGGTCGACGACGGTCGTGGGGAGCTTCACCACGGCGTAGTCGGGGTGCAAGACGACCAGTTCCAGCGGGGGGACCTTGTTCAGCGGCAGCCCCTGGATGCCGGTGAGGACCATCGCGGCTATCGTCTCGGGCTTGATCTTGGAGAACATGCCGCCCATGCCCAGCTCGTCGCCGCCGAGCTCCTCCGGGCGCATCGAGATCGGGACGCGGGCCGCCGTGGCGCCGTCGGGCGCGCCGAAGTACTTGTACGTCACCGCCAAGCTGCGGCCTCCGAGGGGCGGATCCGCCGGCTGCTGCTCGGGGGACGCGCGATTGTCCGGCGAGGTCGGGTCCTCGGCCCGCCGCCGCCGGTGCCTCCCCCGCCGGACAGGCTCCGGACCCAGGTCGTCCGTCCCCTCGCCCGGCCCGCCACCGCGATGCATATCTCCACCCGACTGCTGTTTCTCGGCAACACGACCCCGCCGCGCAACCCGATCATCGTGTCAGTGACCTCCCCCGCGTTCCTGCGGTGAAACACCTGTCCGCAAGAATCGCCGCGGCCTCTGACACCATGGAACGCGTGAGCCAACCCCATGAGGTCCCTGCCGCCACAGTTTCGCAGACGCGGAGGCAGGCCGCCCCGGCGTGATGCACAGGGTGCCCACACCGTCCCTCCGTACCAGACGTCGTACTCGCAGGTCAGGATCACTGTGTCGTATTCATACGAAGCCCCAGTCTCACAGACGCTTTTCGACCGCGCTTCCCTTGTGACGCCCGGCGGCGTGAACTCACCGGTGCGGGCCTTCCGGGCCGTGGGCGGTACGCCCCGGTTCATGGTGTCCGGCACCGGTCCGTACCTCACGGATGCGGACGGTCGCGAGTATGTCGACCTCGTCTGCTCCTGGGGGCCGATGATTCTCGGCCACGCCCACCCCGAGGTGACCGCCGCCGTGCAGGACGCGGTGGCCCGCGGTACCTCCTTCGGCACGCCCGGTGAGGGCGAGGTGGCGCTCGCCGAGGAGATCGTGGCCCGGATCGAGCCGGTCGAGCAGGTCCGGCTCGTCTCCTCGGGCACCGAGGCGACGATGTCGGCGATCCGGCTCGCCCGCGGGTTCACCGGTCGCGCGAAGGTCGTCAAGTTCGCCGGCTGCTACCACGGGCACGTGGACGCGCTGCTCGCCGCCGCCGGCTCCGGCGTCGCCACCCTCGGTCTGCCCGACACGCCCGGTGTGACCGGCGCGCAGGCCGGCGACACCATCGTGCTGCCGTACAACGACCTGGAGGCCGTGCGGGCGGCGTTCGCCGCGCACCCGGGCGAGATCGCCTGTGTGATCACCGAGGCGTCGCCCGGCAACATGGGCGTCGTCCCGCCGCTGCCCGGCTTCAACCAGGGGCTCGCGGACCTGTGCCGGGAGAACGGCGCGCTGTACATCTCCGACGAGGTCATGACCGGTTTTCGGACGAGCCGCGCCGGCTGGTACGGCGTGGACGGTGTGAAGCCCGACCTGATGACCTTCGGCAAGGTCATGGGCGGCGGCTTCCCGGCCGCGGCCTTCGGCGGCCGTGCCGACGTCATGGGCCACCTCGCCCCGGCCGGCCCGGTCTACCAGGCCGGCACGCTCTCCGGTAACCCGATCGCCACCGCCGCCGGGCTCGCGCAGCTGCGGCTGCTCGACGACGCCGCGTACGAGAAGGTGAACGCGGTCTCGAAGGAGATCCAGGGCCTGGTGACCGACGCGCTCCGCAAGGAGGGCGTGGCGCACCGGCTGCAGACCGCGTCCAACATGTTCTCGGTCTTCTTCACCGCCGACGAGGTCCGGAACTACGACGACGCGAAGAAGCAGGAGGCCTTCCGCTTCAACGCCTTCTTCCACTCGATGCTCGCGGACGGCGTCTACCTGCCGCCGTCGGCCTTCGAGTCGTGGTTCGTCTCGGCCGCGCACGACGAGCGCGCGATCGAGCGCGTCGCCGCCGCGCTGCCGGCCGCCGCGCGTGCCGCCGCGGAGGCCGGCGCATGAGCGAGCACGTGAAGAGCGACCAGGACATCACCGTCGTCCACCTGGTGCGCCACGGAGAGGTGCACAACCCGGACGGTGTGCTGTACGGGCGCCGGGCCGGCTACCACCTCTCCGAGCTGGGCCGGAAGATGGCGGACCGGGTGGCGGAGTCGCTGGCCGAGCGGGACGTGACGTACGTCGTCGCCTCCCCGCTGGAGCGGGCGCAGGAGACGGCCCTGCCGGTCGCCAAGTCGCACGGCCTGGACCTGGCCACCGACGCGCGGCTGATCGAGGCGGCGAACGTGTTCGAGGGCAAGACCTTCGGCGTCGGCGACGGCGCGCTGCGCCGGCCGGCGAACTGGAGGCACCTCACCAACCCGTTCCAGCCGTCCTGGGGCGAGCCGTACATCGAGCAGGTCGTGCGGATGATGGGCGCGCTGGACGCGGCGAAGGACGCGGCGCGCGGTCACGAGGCGGTGCTGGTCAGCCACCAGCTGCCGATCTGGATCGTGCGGTCGTTCGTCGAGCGGCGCCGGCTGTGGCACGACCCGCGGCGCCGGCAGTGCACGCTCGCCTCGCTCACCTCGTTCACGTACAAGGGCGACAAGATCGTCTCGGTCGGGTACAGCGAGCCGGCGATCGACCTCGTGCCGGTGCACCTGCGGGCCGGCGCCAAGCCGGTGAAGGGCAAGCAGAAGGCCTTCGGGGCGTAGCCCCGGATCCCGGGCGCGGGTCCGCCCTCGGATCCCGCCCCACCCCCGGATCCCGGGCGCGGGTCCGCCCCCGCCCCGGATCCCGCCCCACCCCCGGATCCCGCGCGCTCCCGTTCCCCGGGGCCGGGCCCGTCAGGCTTGACGGGGCATCGTCAGAGCGACATCGTCAACATGGCTGAAGAGTGGTCACTCTTCAGCCATGTTGAAATTTTTGTGCGATTTGCCGGAACCTCCGCGTTCCTCCCCGCATCTCACTCATTGTCGGTTTAGATGATGTTTCGTGCGTCACAGCGTGAATGGGGATGCCATGCGCGGGTTCAGTCGAAGGAGCCTTCTCGGGGCGGGAGTCGGGGCCGCGGCGGCCCTGGGGATCGCCGGGTGCAGCGACAAGGGTCAGGGCGGTACGGGCGGTTCCGGCCCGGACAAGGGCGGCGCGCCATCCACCGGCGGACCGTCCACCACGCCCGCCCCGACCAAGGACGACGTCCGCCTCATCGGGGACGGTTCCACCGCGGACACCGGCAAGCAGCCGCACCAGCCCGACGCCCCCGTCCCGCTCGAACCGGGCCAGACCCCGCCGCAGTTCGTGGTCTTCTCCTGGGACGGCGCCGGCGAGGTCGGCAACGGCCTCTTCCCCCGCTTCCTCGAACTGGCCCGCAACCACGACGCGGCCATGACCTTCTTCCTCTCCGGCATCTACCTGCTGCCCGAGTCGAAGAAGAACCTCTACCGCCCGCCGAACAACCGCGTCGGCGCCTCCGACATCGGCTACCTCACCGACGACCACATCAAGGACACCCTCAAGTACGTCCGTCAGGCATGGCTCGACGGGCACGAGATCGGCACCCACTTCAACGGGCACTTCTGCGGCGGCTCCGGCTCCGTCGGCAACTGGACCCCGGCACAGTGGCAGAGCGAGATCGACCAGGCGGTGAAGTTCGTCACCGAGTGGAAGACGAACAGCGGCTGGACCGACCTCGACCCGCTGCCCTTCGACTACTCCAAGGAGCTCGTCGGCGGCCGCACCCCCTGCCTCCTCGGCCAGGACAACCTGCTGCCCACCGCCAAGCGCCTCGGCTGGCGCTACGATGCCAGCTCGCCCGGCGGCCGCCAGACCTGGCCCGTCAAGCGCAAGGGCGTCTGGGACTTCCCGCTCCAGGCCGTGCCCTTCCCCGGGCACTCCTTCGAAGTCCTCTCCATGGACTACAACATGCTCGCCAACCAGTCGAAGAACTCGACCAAGGGCATGCCCTCCCGCTATCCCGGCTGGCGCAAGCAGGCCACCGACGCGCTGATCGGCGGCTTCACGCGCGCGTACGACTCGAACCGCGCGCCCTTCTTCGTCGGCAACCACTTCGAGCAGTGGAACGGCGGCATCTACATGGACGCCGTCGAGGACGCGCTCAAGGCGATGGCCGGGAAGAAGGACGTCCGGCTGGTGTCGTTCCGCCAGTTCACGGACTGGATGGACGTCCAGGACCCGCGTATCCTCGACCGTCTCCGCGGCCTCGACGTCGGCCAGAAGCCGGCCGGCGGCTGGCGCACCTATCTCAAAGCCGTTTAGGCGATCTTGACAAGGGGCGTTCCGGGCACGTAGGGGGGCGCCCAAGATCCCCCAAACGCCCATGCGAAACTTTTCACATGAGCCTTAGCCGTGGCCTCCGCCGTGCCCCCCGACGTGCCCTCGCCGCCGTCGGCGTGCTGTCCGCCGCCCTCGCGCTCTCCGCCTGCGGCGGCGAGGACAACGGCACCACCGGCGGCAACGACACCAACTTCGTCACCAGCAAGGGCGGCATCTCCACCGTCCCCAAGGGCGACCGCGCCGACATCAACCAGATCGCCGGCGAGACGCTGGAGGGCGAGAAGCTCGACGTCGCCGACCTCAAGGGCAAGGTCGTCGTCCTCAACGTCTGGGGATCCTGGTGCGGCCCATGCCGCGCCGAGGCCCCCCACTTCACCAAGGTGGCGAACGAGCTCAAGGGCGAGGACGTGGCCTTCGTCGGCCTCAACACCCGCGACGCCAACAAGCAGCAGGCGCTCACCTTCGAGGCCGACTACAAGGTGCCGTACCCGAGCATCTACGACCGGGACGGCAAGCTGATCCTCTTCGGCTTCCCCAAGGGCACCCTCAGCCCCCAGGGCATCCCCTCCACCGTCATCCTCGACAAGGAGGGCAAGATCGCCGCCCGCGCGGTCATGGCCATCGACGACACCAAGCTGCGGTCCATGATCGACCCGCTGCTCAAGGAGAAGTGAGGGCCGGTGAACGAGACCGTCACCAGCGGAGCCCTCCTGCTCGCCGTCCCCATCGCCCTCCTGGCCGGCCTGGTCTCCTTCTTCTCGCCCTGCGTGCTCCCGCTCGTCCCCGGCTACCTCAGCTACGTCACCGGCGTCTCCGGCACCGACCTCGCCGACCAGCGCCGCGGCCGGATGACCGCGGGAGCGGTCCTCTTCGTCGCCGGCTTCACCGCCGTCTTCGTCTCCGGCGGCGCCCTCTTCGGCTACTTCGGCTCCACGCTCCAGGAGTACAGCTCCACGCTGAGCACCGTCCTCGGCGTCTTCATGATCCTCATGGGGCTCTTCTTCGCCGGTCTGATGCCCTGGTTCACCCAGCGCGAGTTCCGCTTCCACCGGAAGCCCGTCACCGGCCTCCTCGGCGCGCCCGTCCTCGGCGCGCTCTTCGGCATCGGCTGGACCCCCTGCATCGGCCCGACGCTCGGCTCGGTCAACGCGCTCGCCCTCGACCAGGCCAGCGCCGGACGCGGAGCCCTCCTCGCCCTCGCGTACTGCCTCGGCCTCGGCGTCCCCTTCGTCCTCGCCGCCATCGCCTTCCGCAAGGCCCTCGGCGCGTTCGGCTGGGTCAAGAAGCACTACGTGTGGGTCATGCGGATCGGTGGCGCCATGATGATCGTCACCGGTGTCCTCCTCCTCACAGGCGTCTGGGACAGCATGGTCTCCACGATGCAGAGCTGGTCCAGCGACTTCACGGTGGGAATCTGATCGATGAGCAAGACGGAATCGATGGGCAACACGGAAACGACCGACGCCGATCACACGGCCGACGCCGATCACGCGACCGGCGACGAGGCCGCGGGCGCGGCCCTGTCCACCGCGCCCCAGGAGGAGTCCGGCACCGGGAGCGTCGGCGGCCCCACCCTCGGGATCGTCGGCTGGATCCGCTGGTTCTGGCGCCAGCTCACCTCCATGCGGGTGGCGCTGATCCTGCTCTTCCTGCTCTCCGTGGGCGCCGTCCCCGGCTCCCTCATCCCGCAGTCGGACGCGGACGAGATGAAGGTCGCCGACTTCAAGGCGGCGCACGAGACCCTCACCCCGCTCTACGAGAAGCTCCAGCTCTTCGACGTCTACAGCTCGGTGTGGTTCTCCGCGATCTACATCCTGCTCTTCGTCTCCCTCATCGGCTGCATCGTCCCGCGCACCTGGCAGTTCGTCGGCCAGCTCCGCGGCCTGCCGCCGGGCGCCCCCAAGCGGCTCACCCGCCTGCCCGCGTACACGACCTGGCGCACCGAGGCCGACCCCGAGCAGGTCCGCGAGGCCGCACTCACCGTCCTCAAGGGCCGCCGCTTCCGCGCCCGCGCCGCGGACGACGCCGTCGCCGCAGAGAAGGGCTACCTCCGCGAGGCCGGCAACCTGCTCTTCCACATCGCGCTCATCGTGATGCTCGTCGCCTTCGCCTGGGGCCAGCTCTTCAAGTCCGAGGGCGGCAAGCTGATCGTCGAGGGCGACGGCTTCTCCAACACGCTCACCCAGTACGACGACTTCAGGTCCGGCTCCCAGTTCGGCATCGACGAGCTGGAACCGTTCAGCTTCACCTTGGACAGCTTCACCGGCACGTACGAGACGAGCGGCCCGCAGCTGGGCACCCCCCGTACCTTCGAGGCGGCCGTCACCTACGTCCAGTCCGACGGCAAGGACCGGAAGGCGATCGTCCGGGTCAACGAGCCGCTGAAGGTCGGCGACTCCAAGGTCTACCTGATCGCCCACGGCTACGCGCCCGTCGTCACCGTCAGGGACCGCGGCGGCAAGGTCGTCTTCAAGGGCGCCGTCCCGCTGCTGCCCATCGACAACAACATCACCTCCACCGGCGCGATCAAGGTGATGGACGGCTACCGGGACAAGGAGGGGGAGAAGAAGCAGCTCGGTTTCAAGGCCTTCTTCGTGCCCACCTTCGCCGGCGCCGGCGAAGGCACGATGTTCTCCCAGTTCCCGGCCCTCGTCGAGCCCGTGATGGCCCTCACCGGCTACCACGGCAGCCTGGGCGTCGACGCCGGCCTGCCGCAGAACGTGTACCAGCTCGACACCACCAAGATGGAGCAGTTCAAGGTCGAGGGAGGCACCGGCGTCGCCCAGCGGCTGACGCCCGGCCAGACCATGACGCTGCCCGACGGCGCCGGCTCGATCACCTTCGAGAAGGAGATCAAGGAATGGGCGAGCTTCCAGATCTCGCAGCAGCCGGGCAACGGCCTCGCCCTCGCCGGAGCGCTCGCCGCGATCGCCGGACTCACCGGCTCGCTCTTCATCCAGCGGCGCCGGATCTGGGTCCGCGCCGTCCGCGGTGAGGACGGCGTGACCGTCGTCGAGATGGCGGGCCTCGGCCGCAGCGAGTCCGCCAAGCTGCCAGAGGAGCTCGCCGATCTCGCGGTCGCGCTCACCGCCACGGCGCCCCCGGCGCCCGAACCCGCCGAAGCCGAAGCAGAAGCATCAGAAGGGGTCGAGAAGTGATCCTCGCCGCCGAGACCAACGAGGGCCTGGCGACGCTCAGCAACGAGCTCGTCTACGCCTCGATGGCCGTGTACACACTGGCCTTCCTGGCCCACATCGCCGAGTGGGTCTTCGGCAGCCGCAGCAAGGTCGGGCGCACCGCCGCCGCGCTGACCGGGACCGCCGCCGAGCCCGCGAAGGTGACCGTCCAGGTCAAGCAGGCCGGTGGCACCACCGTCCTGGACCGGCCCAAGGTCGTCACCCGCTCCGCCTCCGGCGCCCGTGACGTCCCCGACGGCCCCGGTGCCGCCGGCGGCACCGTCAAGGGCGACCTGTACGGCCGGATCGCCGTCTCGCTCACCGTCCTCGCCTTCGCCCTGGAGGCGGCCGGCGTGACCACCCGCGCGATCTCCGTGCAGCGCGCCCCCTGGGGCAACATGTACGAGTTCTCCACCACCTTCTCCACGGTGGCGGTCGGCGTGTACCTGGCGTTCCTGCTCGCCAAGAAGAACGTCCGCTGGATCGGCCTGCCGCTGGTGACGACGGTCCTGCTCGACCTGGGCCTCGCCACCACCTGGCTGTACACCGAGAGCGACCAGCTCGTCCCGGCGCTCGACTCGTACTGGCTGTGGATCCACGTCTCCACCGCGATCTTCTGCGGGGCCGTCTTCTACCTCGGAGCCGTCGCCACCCTGCTCTACCTCTTCCGCGACTCGTACGAGACCAAGCTGGCGAACGGCGGACAGCCCGGGGCCTTCGCCCGCTCCGTCCTGGAGCGGCTGCCCTCCGCGGCCTCCCTCGACAAGTTCTCCTACCGCGTCAACGCCGCCGTCTTCCCGCTGTGGACCTTCACGATCATCGCGGGCGCCATCTGGGCCGGCGACGCCTGGGGCCGCTACTGGGGCTGGGACGCCAAGGAGGTCTGGTCCTTCATCACGTGGGTCGGCTACGCCGCCTACCTGCACGCCCGGGCCACGGCCGGCTGGAAGGGCCGCAAGGCCGCGTACATCGCGCTCATCGCCTTCGGCTGCTTCCTCTTCAACTATTACGGCGTGAACATCTTCGTCAACAGCAAGCACTCCTACGCGGGCGTCTGAGCTGGCACGGCCCCCTTCGGGGGGCCACGCTGGAGGTATGAGCGAGATACCCCGGGGCAGGAGCGAGACCCACGACGGCGACACGCACCTGCTGCGGTACGAGGTCGGGCTGCCGCACCCGCAGGCCGTGGTGTGGGCCATGGTCGCCTCCCCCGAGGGGCTGCCGTCCTGGCTGTGCGCGGCGGACCCGCTGGAGCCGCGGCTCGGCGGAGAGGTCACGCTCCGCTGGCTGAACGGCGAGACCGAGCTCTCGGGACGGGTCACCGCCTGGGACCCGGACCACGTGGCCGAGTACACGGTCGGCGCCCCGCACGGACGGATCCGGTTCCACCTGGAGCCGGCCGGGGACGGGGCGTCGACCGTGCTCCGTTTCACCAACGAGATGCGCGGCGACCGGGAGCTGCTGCTCGACTGCCTGGCCGGCTGGCACGACCACTTCGAACGGCTGCGGGACGCGCTGGACGGCCGCCCGACCGACTGGCGGCAGTGGACGACAGGGCGCTGGAACGAGCTCCGGGAGCTGTACGAGCGGGACGCGGCGCCCTGGCCGAAATGGGTGCCCTAGGGCCCGTCTGACGATTCCCCCCGGACCACCGACAGCGGTTCGGCGATGTCCTCCAGCGAGCGGCGCTCCGCGTTCACCGCGAGGAAGGCCGCCACCAGGCCCGCCGCGCACATCAGTCCGGCCCCGATCTGGAAGGCGAGCACCGTGTCGCCGACCACGCCGGACTCGGTCAGCTCGGCGAAGATCAGCGGGCCGCTGATGCCGCCCGCCGCCGTGCCCAGCGCGTAGAAGAAGGCGATGGCCATGGCGCGGGTCTCCATGGGGAAGATCTCGGACACGGTCAGATAGGCGCTGGACGCCCCGGCCGAGGCGAAGAACAGCACCACGCACCAACAGGCCGTCAGGGTCGTCGCCGACAGCGAGCCCCGGTCGAAGAGCCACGCCGTCCCGAAGAGCAGCAGGCCCGAGAGCAGGTACGTGCCCGAGATCATGATCCGGCGGCCGACGGTGTCGAAGAGCTTGCCGAGCAGCAGCGGCCCCAGGAAGTTGCCCGCCGCGATCACCGCGAAGTAGTAGCCGGTGCTGCCGGTCGGCACGTCGAAGAAGGTGATCAGGATGGTGCCGAAGCCGAAGGTGATCGCGTTGTAGAGGAACGCCTGGCCGATGAAGAGCGACAGGCCGAGAACCGCGCGGCGCGGGTACCGGCCGAAGACGGTCTTCGCGATCGTGCCGAAGCCGATGCTCAGGCGCTGGTGGATGGTGATCTCGCCGGCCGGCGGCGGCAGCTTCGTCCCCTTCTCCGCCTCGATCTCCCGCTCGACCGAGGAGACCAGCTTCTCGGCCTCCTCGCCGTGGCCGTGGATGAACTGCCAGCGTGGGCTCTCCGGGACGTGCCGGCGCACCAGCAGGATGACCAGGCCCAGGACGACGCCGAGGGCGAAGCTGAGCCGCCAGCCGAGGTTCTGCGGGAAGATGTCGGTGTCCAGCATGACGACGGACAGCAGTGCGCCGCCGATGGCGCCCAGCCAGTAGCTGCCGTTGATGATGAGGTCGACGCGCCCCCGGTAGAGGGACGGGATCAGCTCGTCGATCGCGGAGTTGATGGCCGCGTACTCACCGCCGATGCCGAAGCCGGTCAGGAAGCGGAAGAGGAAGAACCACCAGGACTCGAAGGACAGCGCCGTCATCGCCGTGGCGCCGAGGTACACGGCCAGGGTGATCATGAAGAGCTTCTTGCGGCCGTATCTGTCGGTCAGCCACCCGAAGAACAGCGCGCCCGAACAGGCCCCCGCCACGTAGAGCGCGGCGGCCACGCCGGTGACCTGGGCGGCGGTGATGTCGAGGCCGCTGCCCTCTTCGGCCAGCCGGCCGGCGACGTTGCCGACGATGGTGACCTCGAGGCCGTCGAGGATCCAGACGGTGCCCAGGCCGATGACGATCATCCAGTGCCATCGGGACCAGGGAAGGCGGTCGAGCCGGGCCGGTACGGCGGTGGTGACCGTTCCCGTCCCGCGGCTCGCGGAAGACGACTGCGCGCTCATGGTTCTCCTCTCGTCGGTGGCGCGGATCCCTCCGGCGCGTCTGTGCGTTCCCCCCGGAGCGGTGTGCCTCTGCGCCCCCCTCGGTGTCCGTTCACCCCCCGGCGCGGGCCCTGCGGGGTCTCCAGCGGTCGCGGAGGGTGAGCCGGTCGCGGCGGTCGCGGCGTTCACGGACCTGCCGGTCCAGCTCCTCCATCAGCCGGCGGCCCCGGTGCTCCGGGTCGAGTTCGTCGAGGATCCGGTCGACCTCGGCGAGCAGCGCCCCGTACAGCTGCCAGCGGCCGGGTTCGGCGAGGGCGAGGGCGAGGAGCCGGTCGGCGGCGTCGTCCCGGCAGGCGCGGGCCGCCCGCAGTTCGCCCGCGAGCCGGGTCTCCGCCGCCTCGGCGTCCTCGCTGCCCGGGGACGTGACGAGGACGGCGAAGCTGACGAGGGCGTCGGCGGTGTACTGGGCGGTCTCCCGTACGGCGAGGGCGGCACGGTCGGGCAGGAGCTCGTCCCCGTCGCGGTGTTTCGCCAGGTCGGTGAGGGTGCGGGCGAGGACCCGGAGGACCACGGCGCAGATCTCCAGGGTGTCCAGGCCGGTGCGGAGCACCACCCGGTGGAGGAGGCCCTCCTTGACCCGGGGGTTGAGCCGCAGGCTGTCCTCGGCGGTGCGCAGGGCCCCGTCGACGTCGGCGACGTCGTTGTCGAGGCGGCGGGCCTCGTGGAGCCGGGCGGCGGCCCGCTCGACGGGCGGGGCGCCGGTGAACTCGTCCGCCACGTCGAGGAGGAGCAGGCGCATCCGCCGGGCGAGGTCCTCGATGGAGTCGCCGGCGGTGTCGACCCAGACGGGCGGGGCGAGGAACAGGTTGAAGAGCATGCCGACGACGGCGCCGATGAGGGTTTCGAGGACGCGGTCCCAGGCGGTGTCGGAGACCTGGGTGACGCCGAGGACGAGCATGGCGCTGATGGCGACCTCGGGGACGAACTCCTCGACCCGGACGACCCGTCCGACGAGCAGCGAGGCCAGGATCACCAGCGCGAGGCTCCACCAGGACAGGCCGACGACGGCGCTGAACGCGATGGCGATGAGGACGCCGACGACGACGGCGTTCACCCGCCGGAGGCTGGTGGTGAGGGTGGAGTAGAGCGTGACCTGGACGACGAGGAGGGCGGTGAGGGGCGCGGTGAGGGGGACCGGTTCGCTGCTGAGGCGGAGGGCGACGACGTAGCTGAGGGTGGCCGCCGCGGTGGACCGTACGGTCTGCACGGCGAAGGGGTCGCGGCGCAGGCGCGCGAGGCGCCCGTCCTTCCGGTCCCGCGCCGCCGCGTCCCGCCCCTCGCGCCCGCGCGCCGCGTCCCGCGCCGCCCCGTCGCGTGCCACGTCCCGCTCCGCGCGCCCGCGTGCCACGTCCCACCTCGTCCCGTCGTCCCGCCCGCCCCGCAGGGGCCGTCAGGACGACCGTCTGCCCGGACGACCGCGGACTCAAGCGCGGATACGTCCGGGCGGCCCCGGGATCAGCCCCGCTTCGGGGGGAGGCAGGTCTCGGCCGGGGGCCTGCCCTCGGGCCAGGCCGTCTGGACGAAGCGCTGGGTCCCGTCGGCGGCGAGCTCCACGATGGGGACCGCCTTGTTGTACGGGTTGCCGTGGTTGTCCAGGCAGATCCAGCCGCTCGCGCCCTTCACCCGCAGCGAGCCCTTGACCTGCGGCCACTGGGTGCCGACGTCGGCGAGCTCGGGGTAGGGGGCGTCGGCCGGGGTGGCCTGGCGGATCGCGTGGACGGCCGTGGCCATCGCGTCGTAGGCGACGATCGCCTGCCCGTCGCGGAGCGGCACCGGCTTCTGGTCGGCGCGGGTGATGTCGTGCAGGAAGGTCTCGAAGTCGGTGGTCGAGCCGCCGGTGGCCGGCACCGGCCGGCCCGGCGCGGACCGCCAGGCGTCGGGGTGGGCGAGCGCCGCGTAGCGGACGGTCAGCTTCTTGCCGAGGGCCGCCCGGTTCAGCTTCTCGTCGGCGCCGAGGTACGAGCCCTCGTCGCCGGTCAGGACGGTGAAGGCGCGGTCGGCGCAGCCGCGGGAGCCGAGCGCGTTGATGAACTGGCGCAGCTGGGTGTGGCGGCCGGCGAAGAAGACGGTCTCGGCGCGGGTGTCGCAGATCAGGTGGGTGATCTGGCGGAAGGTGTTGGCGGTGGTGCCCTCCTCGGTGTTGTCCTTCGGGGAGGTGTAGAGCTGCGGCTCGTAGGGGGCGCCCTTGAGGGAGGCGGCGAAGGCGGACCGCAGGGTGTCGATGTAGTGGTCGCCGGTACGGGAGTCCTGCACGAGGATCGCGCGGGCGGCGTCGACCTTCCCGAAGTGGGCGAGGGCCTTCGCCTCGTCGCTGTTGGTGGGGGAGACCCGGGCGAGGCCGGGGAAGCGGTCGCGGCCGGGGCCGTTGGCGAGGTCGTCGGCGGTGATGGTGGTGCCGACGACGGCGATCCCGGCGCCGGTGAGGGCGGTGACCGCGTCCCGTACCTCGGCGGAGGAGGTGGCGACGCCGGAGACGGCGCGGAGCCGGTCGGGGGCGCCGGTCATGGTGGTGAGCCGGTCGACGACGGTCCGCCAGTGGGCGTTCTTGTTGCCGGTGTTGGCGAGGACCAGCCGGATCTTGGGGGTCTCGCTGTTGGACTCGTGGTTGGCCCGGTACTGGTAGGCGTACGCGCCCTGGAGTTCGCGGAGGATCTTCTCGGCGGTGCCGGGGTCGGCGGCGGTGAGGGGCAGGAGGAGCGCGACGGTGGCGTATTCGCCCGCCTTGAGGCCGGCGTTCTCGCGGCCGATGGCGGCGGTGATCGCGGTGAGCGCGGGGACGCGGAAGTCGTGTCCGGTCCCGTTGACGCCGACGCATTCCCCGCTGCCCGCGGGCCGGGCGACCCCGGTCGCGCAGGAACGGTCCTCCGGCTTGACGATCAGATAGGCGCCCCAGCCGCCGAGGCCGAGGACGAGCATCGCGGCGACGAGGGCACTGAGGAGCTTCTGCCGGGGTGTCCAGAAGAAGCGGCGGCGCAGCCGGTCGAGCATGACGTCAGACTCCGTCCTCGCGCCCCGGCGGCAGCGACAGCTCCCGCCAGGCGCGGATGTCCCGCGGCCAGTGGCCGGCGGCGTCCCACAGTGGACCGCTGCCGGTGAGGTGGCGGCCGGAGAGCCGGCGCAGCTCGTGCGCCAGCCGGTCGGCGACCTCCTCGTCGGGCAGCGCGAGCGGATCGCTGAGCAGCCATACGGCGTGCAGCAGACGCCGTAGGGAGAGGTGCAGTTCGGCGGAGTCGGGGTCGAGTCCGTCGGGGAGCGCCCGGTCCGGGTCCTGGCCGAGGGCGACGGCCCGGCGCGGGTCGGGCCCGGTGCGGCCCCGCCGGCGCGGGTAGGGGGCGGAGCCGACGAACCGCAGCACGCCGAGCCAGCCGAGGATGTCGGGGCCGGGGAAGGTGAGCCGGAGGTGGGCGACGGCCTCGGCGGTGTCGCCGAGCGCCAGGTCGTGGTGGAGCCGGTACGGGCCGGGCTGCGGTCCGTAGTGGCGGCGCAGCGTCTCGTGGACGGCCCGCCAGGAGGAGTACGCGGGGTGGTCGTCGTCCTCGAAGCGGAGCCGGTGCAGCAGCAGGGCGCGCAGCAGCGGGTCGCCGACGAAGCGGCCGGGGTGCTCGGCCCAGTGCTCGGCGCGGAGCCGGTCGCGGACCCGGAGGGCGACGTCGCCGTCGAGGGACTCGGCGGGCAGCCGCGCCTGGGCGAGGCGGCGGGCGGACTCCTCGTCGTGGGCGGCGGCCAGGACGGCGTACGGGCCGGGTCTGGGGACCGGGAGGAGGACGGCGAGGAGGGCGGGGGCGACCGGCACGGGGGCGCTGTCCTCGCGGAGCTCGACGGTGAGGTCGAGGAGGCCGCCGGGGGTGAGGGCGGCGCGGACGGCGGGCGGGGCCTCGCCGGCGGCGCGGGCGAGGAGGTCGACGCCGAGGGGGCGGCCGCCGGTGAGCCGGTGGACGGCGCGGGAGAGGTCGGCGGGGGTGCGGCCGGACGGGTCGTGGTGGTCGAAGGCGGCGCGGGTCTGGGTCGGGGTGAGCGGGGTGAGCTCCACGGCGAGGAGGCCGGAGCCGACCCGGCTGGTGCGCGGGCAGGGCGCCTGGTGAGCCGTCTCGGGCAGCCGGACGCGGCCGGCGTGGCGGAGGGCCTGGTGGTCGTGGAGCCGGGAGGCGGCGAGGACGACGGTGTGGTCGCGGCGGCCGTCGGAGCGGGCGCGCAGAATCGGTTCGACGAGGGCGCGGCCGACCGGCTCGTGCGCGTTGTCGAGGAGCAGCAGGGGTCTGCCCACGCGGCTGCCGCGGTGCAGCAGCCCGGTGTAGGCGCGGTGCAGGTCCTCGGTGAGGGTGACGGCGAGGAACGCCTCGGCCTCCTCGCGGCGCGGCCCGCCCTGGGCGAAGTCGACGGCGAGCTGCTGGAGTCCGGCGCGCCCGCGTCCGCCGGCGTTGCGGTAGCCGCCGTACCAGTCGTCGGGGGCCTGCCGGAAGCGGTTGAAGAACTCGTCGACGACGGTCTCGACGGTCGCCTCGGCGACCAGCCCGGCGAAGGGGGCGCCGGTCTCGGCGACGGTGCCGGCGAGCTTGGCGAGGACCCTGCCGACCCAGGCGGCGGCGGCCGCCCGGCCGGCGTCCACGGTGGCGAGCAGCGGGCCGAGCCGCAGCAGGTCGCGGCGGGCCCGCTCGTCGTCCTCGCGGGTCCAGCCGACCGAGGTGACGGCGACGAGTCCGAGCGAGAGCCGGGGGAAGGGCACCGGCTTGACGGTGTCGCCGCGCTTGCCGAGCTGGACGGCGAGTTCGGCGAGGGCGCCGGTGACCGGGGACCAGCCGGCCCCGTGGTCGGCGGGCTCCTCGATCGCCGCGCAGTCGAGCAGGGCGAGCGGGGTGAAGCCGAGGTAGCGGTTGCGCACCTCCTTGAGCAGCACCGTCTTTCCCATGCCGCGGCCGCCGGTGAAGACGGTGACGGGCGGGTCCTCGCCGTGCTCGAAGGGCACCCGCCCCTGGCCGTGCGGTCCGAGCCCGACGAGCCGCGCGGCGAGTCCGCGTGGATCGAGGACCGCCTCGCGGCCGTACAGCATTCTCCGCACCCGCCACCCCCGTCGCAGTCAACTCAAGGATATCGACGGCATGTTGGGAACTGGAGAGGGAAATCGAGTCTGTTGTCGACCTGTTGCGGAGAGTGGCGGAGCGGTCGTGGGGGTGCGTCAGTCCGCGGCGATGGCGTCGAGCCGGTCCCGCAGATAGGCGTGGGACTCGATGCCGTTGATCGTCGTCCCGGGCGCGCACTCGTAGAAGTACACGAGCGACATCAGCTCCTCGGCGGGCGCGTCGGCCGGCGGCGGCAGCACCCGGTGCCGGCCGGACCGCCACCGCCCTCCGGTCCAACCCGCCATCAGATCGCCGATGTTGACGGTGAAGGCGTCGGGGTCGTACGGCGCGTCCTGCCAGCCGCCGGCCTCCGAGAAGACCTGGAGTCCGCCCTTGCCGGCCTGCCGGTCCAGGACGGTCACCGTCCCGAAGTCCGTGTGCGGACCGATCCGGAACTGTCCCGGCTCCGGGACCCCCGTCCGCTCCCGCCCCGGGTACCAGTTGATGTTGAAGCCGTACGTGGGGTGCCCGGTGTGCCGGGTGAAGAAGTCGCGCTCCTCGCCGAGCGCCGTCCCGAGCAGGTCGAGCACCCGGTCGGACAGCGCCTTCATCTCCGCGAGGTACGTCTCCACCAGCGGCCGCAGCCCGGGCACCTGGGCGGGCCAGGTGTTCGGCAGGAACCACTCGGCGTCCACCGCGGGGTCGCCGGTCGGCTCCTCCGCCGCGAAGGACAGCGACTCCTTCAGGTCCGGCGGCGTCGCCGTGCCCTCCGCGTACCCGTTGGCCTCCGCGCCCGGCCCGAGCCAGCCGCGCCCGCCGACCCGTACGGCGTACGGCTCCTTGGCGGCGGCCGACAGGTGGAAGAAGGTCCGCGCCGTCTCGCGGATGGCGCCGCGCAGCCCGGGGTCCACCCCGTGCCCGGCGACGAGCAGGAACCCGGCCTCGCGCAGGGCGCGGTCCACGGCGGGCAGCTGCGGGCCCGGGTCGCGGGCCAGGTCGATGGTGGGGAGCCGTGCCTCAGTCATGGCCGATGTCCTCGTTCCACAGGTCGGGTCGGGCGGCGACGAACTCCCGCATCAGCCCGACGCACGCGGGGTCGTCCAGCACGACGACCTCGACGCCGTGTTCGGCCAGCCAGTCGTGCCCGCCGCGGAAGGTCTCGGCCTCCCCGACGACCACCCGCGAGATCCCGAACTGCCGGACGAGGCCGGAGCAGTACCAGCACGGCGACAGGGTGGTCACCATGGTCGTCCCCCGGTACGACCGCTGCCGCCCGGCCTTCCGGAACGCGTCGGTCTCCGCGTGCGCCGACGGGTCCCCGTCCTGCACGCGCCGGTTGTGCCCGCGCCCGAGCAGCGTCCCGTCCGCCCCGTAGAGCGCGGCGCCGATCGGGACCCCGCCCTCGCGGAGCCCGGCCCGCGCCTCGTCGAGCGCGGTGCGGAGCCAGTGGCGGGCCAGTTCTTGGTCCATGCGGGGAGCCTTCCCCGGCGGGGCGTCGGGATCACCCGGGGGCTGGGCGGTGTCCCCGACCGGTGTGACGTAGGACCCCTTGCCCGGCACGGTGTAGACGAGCCCGTGTCTGGCCAGCTCCCGTATGGCACGGCGGGCGGTGAGTACGGCGATGCCGTACTCCTCGGCGAGGCGAGCCGGTGCCGGAACCATCCGGTCGGGGGCGTACTCACCGCTCGCGATCTTTGCCGCGATCACGTCTGCCAGTTGCATGTACAGCGGGCGTCCCGACTGCGGGTCCAGGCTCATACGTCAACCTTAGATAGTCATACTAAGACACGTATGGATGGATCTAGCTGCATCACTGTGTAGCAAGGTGCAGTGCGGACTAGGTTGATGAGCACATCGAGAACCCCGGCGACCGCTGGAACGGCCCCGGGGCGCGGCCACCAACTTCCAAGGAGTTGACGACGTGCAGAACCTTATCGCGCACGCCCTGATCCCCTTCCTGCCTCTGCTCCTCCTCCTGCTCGTACCCTCGGCGCCACGGCGCCGCCGGTGGACCTTGTGGCTGGCCACGGTCGGGGTCGACGTCGACCGGCGGAACATCCACGCCGGGGTCGCCCGATGAGCCGCTGCGGGGCCCGGCGGTCCGTGTACGCCGTCGCGGAGACGGTCCGGCCCGTGTGGGGCGGCTCGGTCTGCGTGCTCGACGTGGGCCACGACGGGCTGCACCGCGACCGCGCGGGGGACGGCTGGTGGGTGACGCCGGAGATCGCCGACGCGGTGAGCGTGACCTTGGCGGCCCGCGCCCCGGCAGCGGAACCCGAGCCGGAGTTCCGCTCACCGCGCTGCGTCGTCGGCCGCCACGACCGCTGCCGTGACCACGCGCCCCGCGACAGCGGCGTACCGGGAGTCCGCTACCTCGTGTGCCGATGCGCGTGCCACCTCGGCGGACAGCCGTGAGGCGCCATGCCCCGAGCCGCCCCGGCCCCGGCCCGTGGCGTGGTCCGTCTTACGCCCCCACGCCCGCCGGCTCCTCGTACGGGAAGCGGGCGAAGGGGGCCTCGCGCTCGAAGAAGGTCTTCGCGTCGGTCATCGCGCGGGCGTCGGCGCGGACCCGGCCGGGGCGGGAGCCCGTGCCGGTGAG
The DNA here is from genome assembly GCF_042873895.1 of Streptomyces sp. NPDC004435. Taxonomy (NCBI): domain Bacteria; kingdom Bacillati; phylum Actinomycetota; class Actinomycetes; order Kitasatosporales; family Streptomycetaceae; genus Streptomyces; species Streptomyces sp. NPDC004435. The sequence goes on from NZ_JBIAMB010000012.1 coordinate 57,329, forward strand.
GACGCCGCCGAAGCGCATCCGCAGGTAGGCCGCCGACAGGCTCAGGCCGGTGACCAGGCCGTCCGCGACGGCGTGGTCGTCGTCGGACATGACCGTGACGCCCCACAGGGTGCCGCCCGCCATGCGCTCCTTGAAGTCCGAGTCCGGCACGTTCAGCCAGCCCGACCAGTAGTCGAGGTAGCGCTTGGTCTGCGCGGAGAGGCTGTACCAGTACAGCGGGGAGACGATCACGACGTCGGTGGCCTCCACCGTGGCCCGCAGCAGCTCCTCCTCGACGCCGCCGGGCCGGTGGTCGGCCTCGTGCCGGCCGTCCTGGAAGTCGGGCAGGTCCAGCCGGTTCAGATCCACCCAGTGCTGCCGGACCCCGGCCGGCAGGTGCGCGGCGGCCTCGCGGGCCAGCAGCTCGGAGTTGCCGTCGGCGCGTGAGCTGCCGAGGACGAAGAGGAACGAGCGGTCCGAGCCGGGGGTCGCGTCGGATGACATGGGGGCTCCTGGTTCGTGGACGTGCGCGGGCGGGCTGTTTCCCCTGCCAACTAGCCCTCGCACGCGGGTATTCCGCCCGCGCCCATCATTTTTTCCGAACGCGACCCCGCGAGCGCTGCGGCAGGGGTGGCGGACGTACTCCAGGAGCGGCGGCTCCGTCAGGCGCCGCGCCCGGAGGCGCGGCGCGGGGCGGGCGTCACGCGCCCCTCTCCTCCTCGCCGTCCTCGCGGCGCTTCGGCTCGTCCTCGCGGCGGCGCAGGTCCGCCTCCCAGTCCTCGAACAGGGCGTCGTCGTCCTGGTCCTTCTTCTCCGGTGTCTCGGCCTTCTCGGCCTTCTCCGGCGTCGCCGGCGTCTCCGGCGTCTCCGGCTTCTCCGCCTTCGCGGGCTTCTCCTCGGAGAGGGACTTCAGGAACTCCGGGTTGTCGTCCGGCGCCACCCAGCCGCCCCCGCGGCCGCCCCGGCCGCCGAAGCCCCCGAACCCGCCGCCGGCGGGCTGCCGCTTCTTGCCCGCGACGAGCCAGACCACCGGGCCGACCACCCAGAACAGCAGGATGATGATGACCCAGGCGACCTTGGGCAGGTGCTTGATCTCGTCCTCAGGAGTGTTCAGGCAGTCGATGAAGGCGTAGATCGTCAGCGCCAGCGGCAGAAGGATCATCAGTGCCCTGAGCATGTGGAGCGGCCCCCTGGAAACGGTGGCGGGGGCGCGTCGAGTCGGCCCCGGTGACACCTCCAGCGTAGCCGGTGACCGATACTTGCCCGTATGGCTTACGACGATCTCCGCTCGCTGCTCAGGGCGCTGGAGCGCGAGGGCGACCTCAAGCGCATCAAGGCCGAAGTCGATCCGTACCTGGAAGTCGGGGAGATCGTCGACCGGGTGAACAAGGCAGGAGGGCCCGCGCTTCTCTTCGAGAACGTGAAGGGCTCCGCCATGCCGCTCGCGATGAACGTGTTCGGCACCGACCGCCGGCTCCTCAAGGCCCTCGGCCTGAAGTCGTACGAGGAGATCAGCGAGAAGATCGGCGGGCTGCTCAAGCCCGAGCTTCCGCACGGCTTCGTCGGCGTCCGGGAGGCCTTCGGCAAGCTCGGCTCGATGGTCCACGTGCCGCCGAAGAAGGTGAAGTCCTCGGACGCGCCCGTGCAGGAGGTCGTCCTCACCGGCGACGACGTCGACCTGGACAAGCTGCCCGCGCTCTTCACCTGGCCCAAGGACGGCGGCTCCTTCTTCAACCTGGGCCTCACCCACACCAAGCACCCGGAGACCGGCGTGCGGAACCTGGGGCTCTACCGGCTCCAGCGCCACGACAAGCGCACCATCGGCATGCACTGGCAGATCCACAAGGACAGCCGGAACCACTACGCGGTCGCCGCCGAGCGCGGCGAGCGGCTGCCGGTCGCGATCGCCTTCGGCTGCCCGCCGGCCGTCACGTACGCCTCCACCGCCCCGCTCCCCGGCGACATCGACGAGTACCTCTTCGCCGGCTTCGTGCAGGGCAAGCGGATCGAGATGGTCGACTGCAAGACCGTGCCGCTCCAGGTCCCGGCCAACGCCGAGGTCGTCATCGAGGGCTGGCTGGAGCCGGGCGAGATGCTGCCGGAGGGCCCCTTCGGCGACCACACCGGCTTCTACACCCCGCAGGAACCGTTCCCCGCGCTGAAGATCGACTGCGTCACCATGCGGAAGCGCCCGCTGCTCCAGTCGATCGTGGTCGGCAGGCCGCCGACCGAGGACGGACCGCTGGGCCGGGCGACGGAGCGTTTCTTCCTGCCGCTCCTCAAGATCATCGTGCCGGACATCGTCGACTACCACCTGCCGGAGTCGGGCGGCTTCCACAACTGCGCGATCATCTCGATCGACAAGAAGTACCCGAAGCACGCGCAGAAGGTCATGCACGCCATCTGGGGCGCGCACATGATGTCGCTGACCAAGCTGATCGTCGTGGTCGACAAGGACTGCGACGTGCACGACCTGCACGAGGTGTCCTGGCGGGCCCTCGGCAACACGGACTACGCCCGTGACCTGACGGTCGTCGAGGGCCCGGTGGACCACCTGGACCACTCCTCGTACCAGCAGTTCTGGGGCGGCAAGGCGGGCATCGACGCCACGAAGAAGCTGCCGGAGGAGGGCTACACCCGGGACGGCGGCTGGCCGGACATGGTGGAGTCGGACCCGGCGACGGCGGCCCTGGTGGACCGCCGCTGGAAGGAGTACGGGCTGTGACCACCGCGGCCGTACCGGGCGCGCAGCCGGGGCGTACCAAGGCCTTCCTGCGGCTCGTGATGATCGAGCACTCGGTCTTCGCGCTGCCCTTCGCCTACATCGCCTCGCTCACCGCGATGTTCCGGCTGGACCGGAAGATCGACTGGTGGACGCTGTTCCTGGTGACGGTGTGCATGGTGGGGCTGCGGACCTTCGCGATGGCCTGCAACCGGATCATCGACCGGGAGATCGACGCGCGCAATCCGCGCACGGCGGGCCGGGAGCTGGTCACGGGCGCGGTGTCGGTGCGGTCGGCGTGGACCGGGGCCGGGATCGCGGTCGTCGTCTTCCTCGGCGCGGCCGCGCTGCTGAACCCGCTCTGCCTGGCGCTCGCGCCGCTGGCCGTCATCCCGATGGTCGTCTACCCGTACGGGAAGCGGTTCACGAACTTCCCGCACGCGATCCTCGGCCTCGCCCAGGCGATCGGCCCGATCGGCGCCTGGCTCGCGGTGACCGGCGAGTGGTCCTGGGACGCGGTGATCCTGGGCCTCGCGGTCGGCATCTGGATCGGCGGCTTCGACCTGATCTTCGCCTGCCAGGACGTGCAGGCGGACCGGGCGCACGGCGTGATGTCGGTGCCGGCCCGCTTCGGCATCCCGGCGGCGCTGTGGGGCGCCCGCGCCTCCGCGGTCGTCACCACGGGGCTGCTGGTCTGGTACGCGCTGGCCACCGACGCGGGGATCTTCTTCTGGGCCGGCCTGGTGATCGTGGTCGCGGCCTTCTGCTACGAGCACTCGATCGTGAAGCCGCACGACCTGTCGCGGCTGAACCGGGCGTTCTTCACGACCAACGGCTTCATCGGGATCTCGCTCTTCGTGTGCGCCCTGCTCGACCTGCTGGTCCGCGGGCTGACGCTCTGACCCCGGGCCCCGGGCCCCGGGGCCCGTGCGCTCAGGCCGGGAGCGCGGCCGGGCCCGGGCGGCGGCGCAGCAGGAAGGCCGCGCCCGCGCCCGCGAGCAGTCCGAAGAGGTGGGCCGCCCAGCTGACGCCGGCCTGGGGGACCAGGCCGGCGAGCATGGTGCCGCCCCACAGGGCGGCGACCGCGAGGCCGACGGCCACCTCCAGCGGGCGCCGGTTCACGAAGCCGCGGGTCACGAGGTAGCCGAACAGGCCGAAGACGACGCCGGAGGCGCCGGCCGTGTTGCTGTACGAGGGGGAGAAGAGCCAGACCCCGAGCCCGTCGGCGACCACGATCAGCGCCACGACGCCGAGGAAGCGCCGGATCCCGCCGAGTGCGGCGAGGACGCCGAGGACCAGCAGTGGGACGCTGTTCGAGGCGACGTGGCCGAAGTCGAAGTGGAGGAAGGCGGCGGGCACGAGGTGCGCGAGCTCGGAGGTCTCGCGCGGGGTGATGCCGTACGTGTCGAGGGCGCCGCCGGTGGCGAGGTCGACCGCCTCCAGGACCCACAGCAGCGCGACCCAGCCGGCCATCAGTCCGACGGCGGCCTTCGCCCGGTCGGCCCGACTCCACTGCGGTATCCGCGAGCCGCCGCCGGTCGCGCTTCCGTTCCAGGTCATCGCAGCCCCCCTGCGCGTCGCGTGTGCCCCCTGCGGCAGACGTCGGGGGCACCTTACCGACAGCCCGTCCCGCCCCGCCGGATAGGCTCGGCGGCGTGGAGCCGAACAACAGTGAGCAGCGTCGACCCTGGGTGGTAGGGGTGTCCGGGGCGTCGGGGACGCCGTACGCCGCTTCCGTGCTCAGGGGGCTGCTGGCCGCGGGGGAGAGCGTCGATCTGGTGGTGTCGCGGGCCTCGCGGCTCACGCTGCTCGACGAGACGGGGATCGCCTTCCGGGACGCGCACTGGCGGGAGGACCTGGCGGCGTGGCTGGCGCGGGGGGCGGACGGAAAGCCCGACGCGTACGGCGGCGTGGACGTGAGCGACGTGCGGTACTGGGCGGCCGGCGACCTGGCGGCGGGGCCGTCCTCGGGGTCGTACCCGGTGAAGGGGATGCTGATCGTGCCGGCCTCGACCGCCGCGGTGGCGGGAGTGGCGCTCGGTCTGTCGAAGGACCTCTTGCAGCGGGTGGCGAGCGTGACGCTCAAGGAGCGGCGTCCGCTGGTGGTCGCGGTGCGGGAGACCCCGCTGAGCGGGCAGACGCTGAAGCAGATGGTGGCGCTGGACGAGGCGGGCGCCGTGGTGCTGCCCGCCTCTCCGGCGTTCTACGCGGGGGCGACGCACATCCAGGATCTGGTGGACTTCGTCGCGGGGCGGGTGCTCGACGCGGCAGGGGTGCCGCACGAGCTGTACCGCCGGTGGCGGGGGGAACTCGGAGGAGGAGCTCCGGGGGTTCCCCGTGCCGGTTAGCGCTTCTTCGCGGCCTTCTTGCGGGCGCGCTTCGAGGCGTCGGTGGGCTGGTGGGCACGCGAGCGGTTGGCCAGGTCCTGCAGCTCGCGCATACGGGCGTAGGCCATCTCGATCGTGTACACGGTGTTCTCACTCCTGAAAGATCGTCTTTGATCTGCTGAAAGATTCGCAGGGTGTTGGCCCTGCATGCCTTAGATTCTACACCTAAACTTGCGGTATCGCTGGACAATGGAAGGTCGTATACCTATGGACGCCGTGGACAGGCAACTCATCCAGGCCCTGCGCGAGAACGGCCGCGCCTCGTACGCCGAGCTGGGCCGGCTCGTCGGGCTCTCCGGCCCCTCCGTCACCGACCGCATCAACCGCCTGGAGGCGGCCGGAGTCATCACGGGCTACCGCGCCACCGTGGACGCCGCCTCGCTCGGTCTGGGCGTCACCGCCCTCATCGGCATCTCGCTCTCCGACGCCGCCGACCACGAGGACGTGGCCCGCCGGCTGAAGGACCTCGCCGAGATCGAGGACTGCTGGTTCATCGCCGGCGACGACTCCTTCATGCTCAAGGTCCGCGCCAACGACGTCGACGGCCTGGAGAAGACGATCCGCCGCCTCAGCGGGACCAAGGGCGTCTCCCGCACGCGCACCACGATCGTGCTCTCCACCAAGTGGGAGAACCGGGTCGGGGACCTCCCCGAGGAGGACTGACGCGGAGCGGCAATGGCGGTCCCCCCGCCCGGAGGGCGGGGGAGTACGGTGGGCGGAGCCTGATTCACGGAGATATGGGAGGCGGCCGGAGATGGACGCTGGGCTCAAGCGGGAGCTGGAGCAGAAGGTGCTCGCCGGTGAGCGGCTGAGCCGCGAGGACGGCATCGCCCTCTACGACTCCGACGACCTCGCCTGGCTCGGCGGGCTGGCCCACGAGGTCAGGACCCGCAAGAACGGCGACGTGGTCCACTTCAATGTCAACCGGCATCTGAACATGACCAACGTCTGCACCGCCTCCTGCGCCTACTGCTCCTTCCAGCGCAAGCCGGGCGAGAAGGACGCCTACACGATGCGCATCGAGGAGGCCGTCCGCCTCGCCAAGGCGATGGAGAACGAGAACCTCACCGAGCTGCACATCGTCAACGGGCTCCACCCCAACCTGCCCTGGCGGTACTACCCGCGCTCGCTCTCCGAGCTGAAGAAGGCGCTGCCGAACGTCTCGCTGAAGGCCTTCACCGCCACCGAGATCCACCACTTCGAGACGATCTCGGGGATGTCGGCCTCCGACATCCTCGACGAGCTGATCGAGGCCGGTCTGGAGTCGCTGACCGGTGGCGGCGCCGAGATCTTCGACTGGGAGGTCCGGCAGCACATCGTGGACCACCGCACCCACTGGGAGGACTGGTCCCGGATCCACCGGCTCGCGCACTCCAAGGGCCTGAAGACCCCCTCGACGATGCTGTACGGGCACATCGAGGAGCCGCGCCACCGCGTCGACCACGTGCTGCGGCTGCGGGAGCTCCAGGACGAGACCAACGGCTTCCAGGTCTTCATCCCGCTGCGCTACCAGCACGACTTCGTGGACATGCAGGACGGCAAGGTCCGCAACAAGCTCCAGGCGCGGACGACGATGGCGACCGGTGCCGAGGCCCTGAAGACCTTCGCGGTCTCCCGGCTCCTCTTCGACAACGTGCCGCACGTCAAGGTCTTCTGGGTCATGCACGGCGTCCAGACCGCCCAGCTCGCGCTCCAGCACGGCGCCGACGACATGGACGGCTCGGTGGTCGAGTACAAGATCACGCACGACGCCGACAACTACGGCACGCCGAACAAGCTCACCCGCGACGACCTGCTGGAGCTGATCCGCGACGCCGGCTTCCGGCCGGTCGAGCGGAACACCCGGTACGAGATCATCCGCGAGTACCCGGGCCCGGACGCGGACCGGCGCGAGACGCCGCAGGCGATGCGGGTCTGAGTCCCGTGGTCCCGGTCCCGTAGGGGTCCCGGTCCCGTAGGGGTCCCGGTCCTGTAGTGGTTCCGTACGACGAGGAGGCCCGGTGGGGGACGCCCCCGCCGGGCCTCCTCGCGTGCGCTCAGGTCAGCGGCAGCACCATGGTGATGTCGTCGCGGTCGTCGCCGGGGGCCACGCGGATGGCGCCGGGGACGCGGCCGACCTCCTGGTAGCCGGCCTTGGCGTAGAAGCCGTCGACGCCGGTGCCGCCGCGGACGCCGAGCCGGATGGCCTCGATCGCCTCGAAGCCGGGGGCGGTACGGGCGGTGTGCTCGACGGCCGCCATCAGGTCGCGGCCGTACCCCTTGCCCTGGTGCCTCGGGTGGACCATCACGGTGTACAGCCACACCCAGTGGGTCATCAGGCGGTGGCTGTTGAAGCTGATGAAGGCGGTGGCGGCGACCTCGCCGTCCTCGCCCCGGCCGACGACCAGCCGCTGGGTGCCCTTGGCCATGTTGGCGAAGTGCTGGATGAGGGAGGGGCGGATCTCCTCGGAGGTGACGGGCGGGACGAAACCGACGGCGCCGCCCGCGTTGGAGACGTCGGTCCAGAGGGCGAGGATCCCGTCGGTCAGGGCCTGGTCGACAGCGGGGTCGGCCTCAAAGGTAAGGGTCATAGCTCCATAGTAACTATTACCCCCGGCGAGGCTCAAGGGATTTCGGCCGCGCTCGGCCCGGCCCCGCCTCCGGCGGGTTCCCGTCGCCGTGCTTCACTGGGGGGCGCTCGTCCCGTAATGGGAAGGTTCGGAACCTCGGAACGAAAGAGTGGGTCATGCTCCGCTACTCGCTGATGCGGCTCGGCATCTTCGCCGGGTGCTTCCTCGCCCTGTGGGGCCTCGTCTACGTCGGCGCGCTGCCGCGCGGCCTCGGCGACTCCAACCTCCTGTGGGTCCTCCTCCTCTCCGTCGTCGTCTCTGCCCCCCTGAGCTTCGTCCTGCTCCGCAAGCAGCGCGACAGCATGAGCGCCGGCATCGTCGAGAAGGTCGACCGCGCCAAGGGCCGCCTCCACGACAACCGCACCCGCGAGGACGCGCTCTGAGCCGCCCCGCCGTGTAGGGACCGCGTAAGGTTCCTCACAGATCCTGCACCCCTGGTGTGAGCTTCACGGCTCCCACCAGGGGTGTTGTACGTTCCGGGCGGGGGTGTCCGGAAGTCGATCTCAAAGAACAGCTTTGAGGTTCTCAAAGTTCAAGTGTTAACGTGTCGGCCATGACGACAGCAGTGCGCCTCTCCGACGCCCCGGGCATCCCGCTCGTGGCGCGCCTGCACGTCGATCTCTGCCGCTGTATGTCCGCGGCCTGTTGTCGCGTGCTCTGATCCGGCATCATGCAGCGGCCCGCGTGAAAACGCGTGTGTGCCGCACCCCCGTCCCCGTATTCCCCGATACGTACCTGTGGAGTGCCCGTGTCCGCGTCCGCCACCGAGGCCAAGCCCTCGTCCCGGATACCGAAGTTCCCCTTCTGGGCCCAGATCGTCGCCGGTCTCGTGCTGGGCGTCCTGCTCGGCTGGATCGCCCGCAGCCAGGACGTCTCCTGGCTCAAGGAGACGCTGATCCAGGTCGGCGGCATCTTCGTCCAGCTGCTCAAGCTGGCCGTCGCGCCGCTCGTCTTCTTCGCGATCCTGGTCTCGATCACCAACCTCCGGAAGGTCAACAACGCGGCCCGCCTCGCCGCGCAGACCCTCCTCTGGTTCATGATCACCTCGCTCGTCGCCGTGGCCATCGGCATCACGATCGGCCTGCTCACCAACCCCGGCGCCGGCACCGGCCTCACCCCGGCCGACGGCAAGGCCCCCGAGGGCCAGGGCAGCTGGATCGACTTCCTCACCGGCATCATCCCGACGGACGTCATCACGCCCTTCACCGAGCTGAACGTCCTCCAGATCGTCTTCATGGCCGCCGTCGCCGGCATCGCCGCCCTCCAGCTCGGCGAGAAGGCCCAGCCGATCCTCTCCCTCTCCGAGTCGATCCTGGAGCTGCTCCAGAAGGCCCTGTGGTGGGTCATCCGCCTCGCCCCGATCGGCACCGCCGGCCTCATCGGCAAGGCGATCGTCAACTACGGCTGGGACCTGCTCGGCAAGTACGCGACCTTCACCGCCGACGTCTACATCGGCTGCGCCCTGGTCCTCTTCGGCGTCTACCCGCTGCTGCTCGCCACGGTCGCCAAGGTCAACCCGCTCCAGTTCTTCAAGGGCGCCTGGCCCGCCATCCAGCTGGCCTTCGTCTCCCGCTCCTCGGTCGGCACCATGCCGGTCACCCAGAAGGTCACCGAGCGCCTCGGCGTCCCGAAGGAGTACGCCTCCTTCGCCGTCCCGTTCGGCGCCACGACCAAGATGGACGGCTGCGCCGCGATCTACCCGGCGCTCGCCGCGATCTTCATCGCGCAGATCTTCGACGTCCAGCTGGGCATCAAGGAGTACCTGCTCATCGCCTTCGTCTCGGTGATCGGCTCGGCCGCCACCGCCGGTCTCACCGGCGCGACGGTCATGCTGACGCTGACCCTCTCCACCCTGGGCCTCCCGCTGGAGGGCGTCGGCCTCCTCATGGCGATCGACCCGATCCTCGACATGATCCGGACCGCCACCAACGTCGCCGGCCAGGCGCTGGTCCCGGTGATCGTCTCCGCCCGCGAGAAGATCCTCGACCTCACCGCGTACGAGAACGCCTCGGCGTCCCCGATCGACGGCCCCGAGGACACCCGCGAGGCCGCCCCGGAGAAGGCGGTCGCGACCGCGGCCTGACCCCTCCCGGTACACCGCCGTGCCCCTCGCCCCCGTCCGGGCGGGGGGCACGTAGGCTTTTCGCGGGCGAAACAGTGGATCTCGGAAGCGGGGCGGACAGAGGCGTGGCGGGGACCAGGAGACTGCCGCGGGCCGTGCGGGAGCGCCAGATGATGGACGCCGCCGTGGCGTGCTTCGCCCGGCAGGGGTACCAGGCGGCGTCGATGGACGAGATCGCCGAGCTGGCCGGGGTGTCGAAGCCGCTGGTGTACCTGTACCTGAACTCCAAGGAAGACCTCTTCACCGCGTGCATCCGGCGGGAGGCCCAGGCGCTGCTCGCGGCGGTCGCCGAGGTCGTGGCCGACGCGTCGGCGCCGCCTGACGAGCGGCTGTGGGCGGGACTGCTCGCCTTCTTCGGGCACGCCGCCGACCATCCGGACGCCTGGGCGGTGCTCAGCCGGCACGCGCGGACGCAGGGCGAGCCGTTCGCGACCGAGGCGGCGCGGATGCGGGAGGAGATCGCCGACTTCGTGACCGGCCTGATCGGGGAGGCGGCGCGGGAGGCCCGGGGGCCGGTCGTCATCGGTGAGCGGGACGTGGCCGCCCTGGCGCAGGCCCTGGTGGGGTCGGCGGAGTCCCTGGCGACCTGGGCCAACGAGACGTCCGGGGTGACGGCGCGGGAGGCGGCGGCCACGCTGATGAACTTCGCCTGGTCCGGACTCGGGAACCTCATGAAAAACGAACGCTGGTCTCCCCGTTGAGCCTTACCGCACAGTAAGGTTACCCGCCGGTCATGCTTGCCGGCCCTCCGTGGCTCCGCATGCCCGACGCACCTCCGCACTTCCGCACCTCTGCGCGGCCGCACCTCCGTATGCCCGACGCACCTCCGCACGGCCGCACTTCCGCTCCACGACGTACGAATCTCGTCCAGCGCGCAGACCGAGGAGCCGCCCGTGCCGACCGACCTCGCCCTCATCCGCGTCGACGGCCGGGTGCGGGAGGTGTCCGCCCCGGCCCTCGTGCCCCGGGTGGACCGCGGCTCGCTCGCCGACCTCCCGTACGACAACGCCCGCCAGGCCCCCGACGACGTCGTCTTCTCCCGGAAGGACGAGGAGGGCGGCTGGCGCGACGTCACCGCCGCCCGCTTCGCCGCCGAGGTGCACGCCGTCGCCAAGGGGCTGATCGCCCACGGGCTGCGCCCCGGCGACCGGCTCGCGCTGATGGCCCGGACGACCTACGAGTGGACGCTCCTCGACTTCGCCGCCTGGGCCGCCGGGCTCGTCACCGTCCCCGTCTACCCCACCTCCTCCGCCTTCCAGACCCGCTGGATCCTCCAGGACTCCGGCGCCGTCGCTTGCGTCGTCGAGGACGCCGGGCAGGCGCGCACGGTCTCCGCCGAGCGCCGCCAACTGCCCGGCCTCACCCACCTGTGGGTCCTCGACGCCGGGGCGGTGGAGCAGCTGCGGAAGGCGGGGGCGCGGGTGCCGGACGAGACGGTGACCGCCCGGCGGGGGCTGCTCACCCCGGACGCGCTCGCCACCCTCGTCTACACCTCCGGCACCACCGGCCGGCCCAAGGGCTGCGCCCTCACCCACGCCAACTTCTTCGCCGAGGTCGACAACGCGGTGAAGCTCCTCCACCCGGTCTTCGCCCCCGAGGGCGCCGAGCCGCCGTCCACCCTGCTCTTCCTGCCGCTCTCGCACGTCTTCGGGCGGATGGTGGCGATCGGCTGCGTCCGGGCGCGGGTCCGGGTCGGGCACGCGCCGTCGGTGGAGGGCGACGCGCTCCTCGACGACCTGGCCTCCTTCCGGCCCACCTTCCTCCTGGCCATCCCCTTCGTGATGGAGAAGGTCTACAACCGTGCCCGGGCCACCGCCGAACGGGCCGGGAAGGGCGCCGCCTTCGACCGGGCCGCCCGCGCCGCCCGCCGCTTCGGGCAGAGCGAGGAGCCCTCGCTGTCGGTGCGGGCCGCGCGCGCCCTGTACGACCCGCTGGTCTACCGGCGGATCCGGGCGGCGCTGGGCGGGCGGGTGCGGTACGTGATCTGCGGCGGTTCGCCGCTGGGGGTGCGGCTCGCGGAGTTCTTCCGGGGCGCGGGGGTCGAGGTCTTCGAGGGGTACGGCCTGACGGAGACCACGGCGGCGTCGACGGTCACCCCGCCGCTCGCGCCGCGCACCGGCACGGTGGGGCTGCCGCTGCCCGGCACGGGGGTGCGGATCGCGGCCGACGGGGAGGTGTGGCTGCGCGGGGCGCACGTCTTCGCCGGCTACTGGGACGCGCAGCGCGGCTCGGCCGTGCCGTACACGGACGGGGGCTGGTTCCCCACGGGGGACCTCGGCTCGCTCGACGAGGACGGCTACCTCACCATCACCGGCCGCAAGAAGGACCTCCTGATCACCTCGGCGGGCAAGAACGTGGCACCGGCGCCGCTGGAGGACTGGCTGCGGGCCCATCCGCTGGTCGCCCAGTGCATGGTGGTCGGCGACAACCGGCCGTACGTCTCCGCGCTGATCACCCTGGACCACGAGGGGCTCGCCCACTGGCGGCGGATGCGTCAGAAGGACCATCTGGCGCTGTGGGAGCTGACCCGGGACGAGGAGCTGCTCGCGGTGGTGCGCAAGGCGGTGGACGACGCGAACCGGCTGGTCTCGCGGGCCGAGTCGATCCGCGCCTTCCGCGTGCTGACCACCGAGTTCTCCGAGACCTCGGGGCACCTCACGCCGTCGCTGAAGCTGCGGCGGCGCGCGGTGCTGCGGGACTTCGCGCGGGAGATCGAGGAGATGTACGGGCCGGAGCACGCGGAGGAGTACGAGTGAGGGGCGCCGGGCCGTGCCGTCCGGCACCCCGGCTCCCGCACCGCTCTCCCCCCTCCCTCTCCACGGTGCGCCCTCAGGGCCAGAGCAGCTCCCTGGCCCAGCCGGCGGGGGCGGCGGGGTCGCGGCGGTAGCGGAGGCGGAGGTGGCGGCGGCGGGCGTCGCCCTGGAAGAACTCGACCTCGGCCGGTTCGACGACGTAGAGGGTCCAGGTGGGGGCGTCGGCGTCCGGCTCGGCCTCGGCGCGGCGCCAGGCCGCGGCGCTCGCCTCCGCGAGGGTCTCCGGGGAGTCGAGGAGTTCGCTCTGGCGGCCGGTGAGGGCGGCGGCGAGGGCCCCGGTGGTGCGGGCGTGCAGGTCCGCGTACGCCTCCTCGTGGCTCGCGGTGGTGACGCGGCCCCGGATCCGGACCTGGCGCCCCTGGACCGGCCAGTAGAAGCCGAGCGCGGCCTCGGGGCGGGCGGCGAGCTGGCGCCCCTTGGCGCTGGTCGCGTGCGTGGCGAAGTGCCAGCCGCGGGCGTCGGCGTCGTGCAGCATCACGGTCCGCACGTCGGGCCGCCCGTCCTCGCCGGCGGTGGCGAGCGACAGCGTGTGCGGCTCGGTCTGGCCGGCGGCCACGGCGGCCAGGAACCACGTGTGGAAGAGGGGGAGCGGTTCGGCCGGCGCGGTGTCCGGGTCGAACGCGGGCAGCTCGGTGCCCCAGACGCGCAGCGAGCGCAGGGCGTGGTGGAAGTCGCTCATGGGGCGAGGGTAGGACGGGCGGCCGGACACGCGGTCGGCGGGCCCTCGGGCCCGGCGGGGGCGGTGAGCGCGTCGGGAGGGCGCCGGAGCCGCGGGTCCTCCGGGGGCCGCTGAGCGCGCTGGGGGGCGGACCGCTGCCGGGGGCGAGGGGCGGGGCCGGGCGGGCTTCCCGCAACACCCTTCAGTCGCGGCCCAGGACGACCGTGCCCGAGGAGCAGAACCAGCCGCCGGTGCCGGAGGCCAGGGCCAGGCGGGGGAGGGAGCCGTCGGGGCGGCGGACCTGGAGGCCGGGGGCCTCGCCGCGGAGCTGGCGGACGGCTTCGACGAGGAGGAAGAGGCCGCGCATGCCGGGGTGGCAGGCGGAGAGGCCGCCGCCGTCGGTGTTGACCGGCACGGCGTCCTTCTCGGCGAAGTAGGCCCCGCCCTCGCCCTTGGGGCAGAAGCCGAGGTCCTCCAGGGTCACCAGGGTCATGTAGGTGAAGGCGTCGTAGAGCTCGGCGACGTCGATGTCGGCGGGGGTGACGCCGGCGCGTTCCAGGGCGAGGCGGCCGCCGACGGCGGCGGGGGAGACGGTGAAGTCCTCCCACTCGGACATGGTGGTGTGCGAGACGTGGGTGCCGGTGCCGAGGACCCAGACGGGGGCCTTCGCGGTGTCGGGGACGTACTCCTCGGCGACCAGGAGCACCGCGCAGCCTCCGTCGCTGCGGATGCAGCAGTGCAGCTTGGTGAAGGGGTCGGCGATCATCGGGCCGGAGAGGACGTCGTCGGTGGTGACCGGCTCCCGGAACATGGCCTCGGGGTTGCGGGAGGCGTGGGCGCGGGCCCGTACGGCGACCTCCGCGAGCTGCTCCGGGGTGGTGCCGTACCGGTGCATGTGGCGGCGGGCGGCCATCGCGTACTTGGCGACGAGGGTGTGCCCGTAGGGGACCTCGAACTGGAGCGGGCCGCGCGCGCCGAAGGAGAGGTTCGAGGTGCGGCGGCGGGCCTTGATGTCGGCGCGGGCGGTGGAGCCGTACACCAGCAGCACCGCGTTGGCGTGGCCGGCGGCGATGGCGTCGGCGGCGTGGGCGGCCATGACCTCCCAGGTGGCGCCGCCGACGGCGGTGGAGTCCACCCAGGTGGGGCGCAGGCCCAGGTACTCGGCGACCTCGACGGGGGCGAGCGTGCCGAGTCCCGCGGAGGCGAGTCCGTCGACGAGGGAGCGGTCCAGGCCGCTGTCGGCGAGGGCGCGGCGCGCGGCCTGGGCGTGCAGGGCGTACGGGGTGGCCTCGTCGACCCGGCCGCAGTCGGAGAGCGCGACGCCGGCGACGGCGACCCGGCGGCGGCCGGGGGGAGCGGTGCGCGTGGAAGCGGTCATGAATCTGACGGTACATCAGATCGGTCCGATCGGAGCCCGCGTCGCTCTGGGCAACCGTCCCTTCTCCGCCCTAGCATGACGCACCGTCAGATACGGAGGGAGCCTCATGGACACCGCCGAAGGCGCGGACCCCGCCGCGCTCACCGAGGAACAGCGGGAGATCCGCCGCACGCTGCGGGACCTGCTCGACCAGCACACCGGCCCCCCGGCCGACACCACCGCCCCCCAGGGGTACGACCCCGCCCTCTGGGCCCGCATGGCGGGCGAACTCGGCCTCACCCGCCTCGCCCTCCCCGAGGAGTACGGCGGCACCGGCCGCGGCACCCCGGAACTCGCCCTCGCCTGCGAGGAGACCGGCCGCGCCCTCGCCCCCTCCCCGCTCCTCGCCACCAGCGTCCTCACCGCCCCCCTCGTCGCCGCCCTCGGCACCCCCGGGCAACGCGCCGAGCTGCTGCCCCGCATCGCCGACTCCACCCTCACCTGCGCGCTCGCCGTCCCCGGCGGCTCCCTCGGCCACGCCCTCGGGCTCACCGGCGACAACACCACCGGCGCCTGGTCCGGCGACGGCCGCGCCGGCGGCGTCCAGGCCCGCCCCGCCCCCGACGGCGGCGACGGCTGGCTCCTGTACGGCGAGGCCGAACAGGTCCTCGACGGACACAGCGCCGGACTCCTCCTCGTCGCCGCCCACACCGGCGGCTTCGCCCGCAGCCGTACGCTCCTCTACCTCGTCCGCCCCGACGACGCCGGACCCGGACTCGTCCGCACCCGCCGCGCCGGCCTCGACCCCACCCGCTCCCCGGCCCGCGTCCAGCTCCGCGACGTCCCCGCCGCCCTCCTCGGCGAGGACCCCGCCGACCCCGCCGACATCACCCGCGCCCTCGCCGCCGCCGGCCGCACCGCCGCCGTCCTCCTCGCCGCCGAGGCCGTCGGAGCCGCCCGCGGCGCCCTGGAACGCACCCGCGGACACCTGCGCACCGGCGCCACCGACGACGCCCGGCCGAGCGCCCGGTACCGCCTCGCCGACCTGTACGTCCAGGTCGAGGCCGCCCGGACGCTCACCTACTGCGCCGCCCGCGAACCCGGGCCCGGCCCCGAGAGCGGCCCCCTCGCCCTCGCCCAGGCCCTCGAAGCCCTCCGCGCCGCCGCGGGCGAATCCGTACCCGCCTACGACGCCCACCCCTACTTCCGCCGCGCCGCAGCCGACGAGCTGCTCTTCGGGCCCGCCGGCCGCCTCCGCGCCCGCGCGGCCGAACGCACCGGACTCCTCGGAGAGGCGGCCGCCTGATGCGCATCGGAGTGAAACTCGTCCAGAAGGTCTCCTCCACCCGGACCTTCGCCCGCGTCGCCCCCCACGTCATCCCCGCCCTCGACAAGGCCGTCCACCGGCTCAGCGGGGGAAAGACGCTGCTCAGCACCCAGATGCTGCCCGGCGTCGTCCTCACCGCGAAGGGCGCGAGAACCGGACGGGAGCGCACCACACCACTCGCCTGCATGCCGGAGCCCGACCGGGGGACCTGGCTGCTCATCGGCTCCAACTTCGGGCGCCCCGGCCACCCCGCCTGGACGGCCAACCTGCTCGCCCACCCGGAGGTCCGGATCAGCTGGAAGGGGGAGTCGATCCCCGTACGGGCCGAACGGCTGACGGGGGACGAGCGGGCCGCCGCCTGGGAGGCCGCCCTCGCCTTCTGGCCGCCCTACGCCTCCTACCAGGCCAGGATCGACCGGGAGATCCGGCTCTTCCGCCTGACCCGCAGGTGATACGGACCCGGTCCCGCGCCGGACGGCGCACACCGGAGCGCGCCGCCGCCCGCACACGGCATCGGGCGCTCGGGCCCGGACACGGCGCCGCCCGCACACGGCATCGGGTGATCCGGCCCCGGACACGGCGACGCCGACGGCGGTCGCGCCCCGCGAGGGGCGGCGGCCGGCGTCGGCGGCGACGACAGGACGGGTGAAGGAGAGGGCTCCGGCCGGGTCCGGCCGGGAGGTCCGAGGGCTATCTGACCGGCTTCTTGCCGGTGATGCCCAGATGCACCAACAGGGCGAGGTTCGGCTTGAGTTCGGCCTGCTTCACGCCCCAGGTGGTGAAGCCCTTCTGGTGGCCGGCGACCGAGGCCAGCATCGCCACGAGCGAGCCCGCCATCGCGGCCGCGCTGACCTCCTTGTCGACCTTGCCCTTGGCCTGGAGCTCCTTCACCGCGTCCGTCAGGGAGTTGGTGACCGAGTTCAGGATCTTCATGCGGATCTTGTAGAACCGCTTGTCGCCCTCCGCGGCGCCGAGGTCCACCACGCGCAGGATGGCGTCGTGCTTCCGCCAGAAGTCGAGGAAGCCGTCGACGAGTTCCTCGGAGGTCTGCCAGGCCGCCTTGCCGACCCAGGAACGGCCGGAGACCAGCTCGGTCAACCCGGCGCCCTCCTTCGCCATTTCCTCCGCGAGCTCCAGGACGGCGCCTTCGACGTCCGGGAAGTACTGATAGAACGTCGCGGGTGAAGTACCCGCCTTCCGGGCCACGTCGATCACCTTGACGTCCCGGTACGGCGAGGAGCTGAGCATCTCACCGAGGCAGTCGAGCAGCTTCTGCCGCGTCGCCTGGCCGCGTCGTCCGGCCACGCGGCCGTCGACGGTGCGTACTTGTCCTGTCATGCCGTCAGCTTACCGAGGGGGGATCAGCGCGCGATTCGGCCGACTGCAAATGGGGTGCACCCCGTTCCCCGAGGTCGGCAGGGGTGTCCTCGGCGCGTCGCGGGAGCGGGATCGCGCCAGGCGCCCGGGCCCGCTCCACCCCGACCCCCTTATGCACAGCCTGTGGGCAACTTCCGTGGACAACCCCACCGCCCCCACCCCACTCGGCATCACCCGGCCCCGCCCCGGACGGCGCACACCGGAGCGCGCCGCCGCCCCCGCCGCCCTAGCGTGGAGTCATGGCCGTATACACAGAGGGCACCCCCTGCTGGGTGGACGCGCAGCTCCCGGACCTGGAGGCGGGCAAGCGCTTCTACGGCGAGCTCTTCGGCTGGACCTTCGACGACGACCGCGACGAGGCCCTGCTCGCCGGGCGCCGGGTCGCCGGGCTCCTCCCCAAGCGGGACGGCCGCATGCCCACCACCTGGACCGTCTACCTCGCCACCAAGGACGCCGGCACCGTCGCCGCCCGGGTCAAGGCCGCCGGCGGGCAGATGGTCATGGAGCCGTACCCCGTCGGCCCGTTCGGCGTCCTCGCCCTCGCCGCCGACCCCGGCGGCGCCGTCGTCGGCCTGCGCCAGTCCGGCGAGGACGACGGCTTCGAGGTGATCAACGAACCCGGCTCCTTCTGCTGGATGGAGGTGTACACCCGCCGCCCCGAGCCCGTGGACACCTTCTACGCCTCCGTCTTCGGCTGGCTCGGCCGCCAGGCCGACCCCGCGGAGGAGGGCAAGGAACCGGGCTTCGACTACCGCGTCTGGTCCCCGCCCGGCTCCCGCCCCGACGACGACACCGCCTTCGGAGGCCGGGCCGTCATCACCGACGCCTTCCCCGCCGAGATGCCCGGCCACGTCCTCGTCTACTTCGCCGTCCACGACTGCGACGAGGCGTGCGCCATCACCGTCCGCCTCGGCGGCCGGGTCGCCGAGCCCCCCGTCGACACCCCCTACGGCCGGATCGCCGTCCTCCACGACAACCAGGGCGCCCGCTTCGCCGTCCTCGCCGAACCCGTCCCCACCGACCCCCTCCTCTCCACCCCCGAGCCCGCCGCCCTCTCCACCGACACCGTCCCCCTGAGCGTCCCGGCACCCCCGGGTTCCACCCTCTCGGAGCCCTCCTCGGACAGGTGAGCCTTCCGCTCCACATCTCCTGTGACACCCCGATCCGCCCCCGGGTTCGCAACCAGGGCTCCGGACAGGAAGAATCAGGGGCCCGGGCCGTACCGTCATGGCCCGTACGGGGAGGTGGCAGGCAAGTGGAACAGCTGACGCAGCACGACCCGAGACGCATCGGGCCCTTCGAGGTGCTGGGCCGGCTCGGCGCGGGCGGCATGGGGCTGGTCTATCTCGCGCGCTCGGCGTCCGGCCGGCGGGTGGCGATCAAGACCGTGCGTACGGAGCTCGCTGAGGACCAGCTGTTCCGGGTCCGCTTCACCCGGGAGGTCGAGGCCGCCCGGGCGGTGTCCGGGTTCTACACGGCCGCCGTCGTCGACGCCGACCCGCGCGCGGCCGTGCCGTGGCTGGCGACCGCGTACGTCCCGGCGCCCTCGCTGGAAGAGATAGTGAACGAGTGCGGGCCGCTGCCGGCCCAGGCCGTCCGCTGGCTCGCCGCCGGAGTCGCCGAGGCCCTCCAGTCCATCCACGGCGCCGGTCTCGTCCACCGCGACCTCAAGCCGTCCAACGTCCTCGTCGTCGAGGACGGCCCCCGGGTGATCGACTTCGGCATCGCGTCCGGTGTCTCCAACACGCGGCTGACGATGACCAACGTCGCCGTGGGCACCCCGGCCTACATGTCGCCCGAGCAGGCCCGCGACTCGCGCAGCGTCACCGGCGCCAGCGACGTCTTCTCGCTCGGCTCCATGCTGGTGTTCGCCGCGACCGGGCACGCGCCCTTCCACGGCGCCAACCCGGTGGAGACCGTCTTCATGCTGCTCCGCGACGGGCCGGACCTGGAGGGCCTGCCGGACGAGCTGCGGCCGCTCATCGACGCGTGCATGGAGATGGACGTGGCGCAGCGGCCCACGCCCGCCGACCTCCAGGCGATGCTCGCCCCGCACCTCTTCGGTCCCGGCAGCGACGACAGCGGCACCGCCTCCGCGTGGCTGCCGGAGAGCGCCGTCACCATGATCGAGACCCGGCGCGGCGGCCGGCCGACCCCGCCGCCGGTCACCCCGCCGCCCATGCCGCCGCGCCCGCCCGTCCCGTACGACCCGCGCGACCCGGAGCCCGCCCACGCGGGCGGCCGGCACGCGGGGCCGGCGGAGGAGTCCGGCGGGCCGGTGCGGCTCGGCGGCGCCACCGTGCCGATCGGTCCCGGCCCCCGGGTCGCCGACACCCGCGCGGCCCTCGCCCTCGGTCAGGCGTCCGACCCGCACGCCACCGGCTGGGTCCGCCCGCCCGGCGGCGAGCCCGCGCCCGCGCCCGTACCGTCACAGGCGCAGGCGCAGCCGCAGGGCCCGTCGCAGGCGGCGCCCGAGCCCGGTCCGTGGCGGCCGTGGCGGTTCCGCATGTCGAACGACGTGTGGGGGACGCCGGTCGTCGACGGCGACCTGCTCTACGTGACCTCCTTCGAGGTGCACGCGCTGGACACCGGCTCCGGCCGGCGCCAGTTCAAGACCCGGGACGTCGCCTGGTCGATGACCGTGGCGCAGGGCCGTATCCACGCCTCCGACGGGCCGACGCTGTACGCGCTGGACGCCGCCGACGGCAGCGAGCGCTGGCGGCTGCGCAGCGACGCCTGGGTGTACTCCCTCCAGGTGGACCGGGGCACCGTCGTCACCGGCACCCGGGGCGGCGGCGTGCAGGGCTGGGAGGCGTCCAACGGCGCCAAGCTGTGGGAGATCTCCGGCTGTCAGACGGACTTCGAGACCCCGGAGGCGGGTCCGGCCGTGCACGGCGACACCGTGTACGTGTGGCGGGACGCCCGGCTCCAGGCCCTCGACGCCCGGACGGGCACCGAGCGCTGGTCGTACCCGATCGGTGACGCCGCCTCCTGCGGGCACGTGCCGGTCCGGGTCGCCCCGGCCGAGGACGGCTGCGTGTACGTGTCCGCGGGCACCCGGGTCCTGTCGGTCGACATCGCCGGCGGGCACGTCCGCTGGCACTTCGAGGCGCCCGCCGTCTTCCTCTCGCCGCCCGTCTTCGCGCCCGGCCCGGCCGTGACCGGCGGCGGCGTGTACCTCGCCGACCACCTCGGCACGGTGTACGCCCTCGACGCCACCACGGGCCAGGACCGCTGGCGGATCGCGACCGAGCAGCGCCAGTCGTCCGAGCCGGTGCTCGTCGCGGACGGCAACGTGCACGTCGGCAGCGGCAGCGCGCTGTACACCCTGGACGCGGTCACCGGCACCCCGCGGTGGCGGTTCGCGGCCGGCGGCGAGCTGGTCGGCACCCCCGTAGTGGCGGACGGGCGGGTCCACTTCGGCTCCGCCGACCACGTCCTCTACACCCTGGACGCGACCGGCGGGCAGCTGCGCTGGAAGCTCGCCACGGGTGGCGAGATCACCGGATCGCCGGTGGTGAGGGGCGGGGTCGTGTACGCGTGCAGCAAGGACCGCTGTGTGTACGCGCTGGACGCGGCGAAGGGCACGGCCACCGGCCGGGGCAGGCCGTAGGGCCGGCTAGTACCGGGGGCGGTCGTCCCGGTCGCGCGGTGGCTCGACGGGGACGTCGAAGTGGCCGGGGGCGGCGTACGGCATCGAGCGGGTCTCGGTGTCGTACGGCTGCTGTCCGGCCAGGGGCTGGCCGTCCTGGGGCGGGCCGTCGGGCGGGGGGCCGTCGAGCGTCGGGTGCGTGGGCGGCGGCGCGGCGGGGACCAGGCGGTGGCTCTTCGGGCGGCCGGACATGACGAGGGCGCCGAGCAGGAGCAGCACCCCGCCGCCGAAGGCGTTGGCGACGCCGTCGCCGAGGCCGCGTCCGTCCCCGGAGACCACCAGGCTGCCCTCGGCCTGTCCGACCCGGACCATCCACAGGACCGTGAAGCCGAGCACGACGAGGCCGGCGACGGCGACGAGCAGCCGGGAGCGCAGCACCACGCCGAGGACGGTGACGAGGGCGGCGAAGGCGAACGGCAGCAGGATCGAGCCGACGACCCCGGACCCGGTGTCGGTGATGCCGGTGAAGAGGTCCCCGATCGGATAGTCGCTGCCGTGACGGCCGTCGTACCAGGCACGGAAGGGGCTCCAGACGGCGGCCGTCGCTCCGGCGAGGGCCAGGACCGAGCCGACGACGTTGCGGATCATCGATCGGCCTCCTCGGGGGGCTTTCGCGGTCCGGCTCTCTCGCTGTCGACGCTACGCCCGGTGGCGTGGACCCGCCATGCGGGCTGAGGGGCCCCGCTAGGGTGTGGCGCGCACACGACGGACCGGACGGGGAGACGGTGACGGTGGTACGGACCCGATTGAAGATGGCGGCCACGCTCACGGTGGTGGTGCTGGCGCTGACGGGCTTCCAGACGAGCTCCGGAGGCAAGGGCGGCAGTAGCGGCAAGAGCAAGAGCAAGAGCGGGGGCGGCTGCTCCAGCGACAAGAAGGACAACGACGACTACCAGGGCTCCGGTTCGAGCGGAGGTTACGGTGGAACCGGCGGCGACAGCGGATCCGGCACTGGTGACAGCGGATCCGGTGGCGAGTACACGCCGGAGCCGACGGTCACCGCCACCGCCACGGACGGCCTCGGTGTCGACGCCGTCGTCGTCGACTGCGTGAAGCCCGCGCAGAAGAAGCGCAAGGGGAAGCCCGCCCGCAAGGCGGACACCACGGCGACGCTGCGGATCGTCAACGAGGGGCCGTACAGCACCACCGACACCTATCGGGTGACCCTGGAGTTCAGGAGCGGCGCCGGTTCGGTCGTGGACACGGCGGAGACGGTCGTGACGGTCGGGAGCGGGCAGCGGAAGGACTTCGAGGTGAGGATGGCGAAGCCCCGGCTCGTCGACAAGGTGAAGAAGTGCGTGATCCGCGAGGCCCTCGAGATCGACGACCCGCCTATCGCGTCCGGTACCCCGTAGCCCTCCCCGTGAACAGCTCCGCCTGCCGCTCCGCCGGCAGGTTGCCGAGGGTGACCAGGTGCGGGGCCTGGGCGAGCGCCTGGGACCTGACGGCCTCCTTGGCGGTCCACAGGGCCCGTACGGTGCCCTGGACGGCGGCGGTCGGGCAGGCGGCGATGACGGCCGCCGCCTCCCGCGCCGCGGCCAGCGCGCCGCCCGCCGCCGTCACCTCGCTGACCAGGCCCGTCTCGTACGCCCGCCGGGCGGAGACCCGCTCGGCGGAGCCCATGAGGGCCATCCGGGCGACCTCGCCGAACGGCATCCGCTGCGCCATGTGGATGGTCTCGAAGGCGCTGACCATGCCGTAGGTGGTGTGCGGGTCGAAGAAGGCCGCGGTCTCGCCGGCGATCAGGAACTCGGCCTCGCCGAGCAGGTAGAAGGCCCCTCCGCAGGCCATCCCCTCGACGGCGGCGATCACCGGTTTCCACAGGTCGTTGGCCTTGGGGCCGATCGTGAGCAGCGGGTCGTCGATCGTGTACGGGGAGGAGGGCTGCGGCACCCGTCCGGCGTCGTCGCGGTCGATGCCGGTGCAGAAGGCGCGTCCGCCGGCGCCGGTGAGGACGATCGCCCGGACGTCGTCCTCGTACCGGAACGCCCGCCAGATCTCGCCGAGTTCGCGCGCCATGGCGAGGGTGATCGCGTTGAGCCGCTCGGGCCGGTCGAGGGTGACGACGGCGACGCCGGTCTCCTTGTCGCGCGCCACGGAGATCCCGGGGGCGCTCACCCGCGCTCCAGGATCCAGCGGGGGACGGCGACGCCGTCGATCTCGGTGAAGGCGACGCGGACGGGGGCGCCGATGCGGAGCCGGGCGGGGTCGACGGAGTCGAGGCGGGCGCCGGGTTCGGCGACGACGTTGCCGGCGAGGCGGATGCGGGGGGCGTCGGCGAGCTCGACGAGGACGGCGTTGTAGGGGGCCTGTTCGGCGTAGTCGGGCAGGAGCGGCGGGTGCGGGAGCACGTACGACCAGATCCGGCCGCGTCCGGACATGAGCCGCCAGTCGGTGGCGAAGGACTGGCAGTGGGGGCAGCAGGGGCGGGGCGGGAAGCGCGGCTCGCCGCACTCCGGCTCGGCGCACGCCTGGATCCTGAGTTCGCCGCGGGCGGTGAACTCCCAGAAGGGGGCGCCGTCTTCGTCGATGACGGGGTTCAGCACGGGGACCAGCTCCTCGGGTCAGGCGCGCAGCAGGAGGGCGGAGGTGGGGACGCATTCGCCCGCGGTGACGAGGCAGGTGGCGGCGTTCGGGACCTGGGCGGTGGAGGTGCCGCGGAGCTGCTTCACACCCTCGGTGATGAGGTTGAAGCCGTGGACGTAGCCCTCGGAGAGGCCGCCGCCGCCGGTGTTGAGGGGGAGCCGGCCGCCGAGTTCGAGGGCGCCGCCCTCGGTGAAGGCGGCGCCCTCGCCGCGGCCGCAGAAGCCGTACCCCTCCAGGGAGAGCGGGACGAGGGGGGTGAAGGCGTCGTAGATCTGGGCGACGTCGACGTCCTGGGGGCCGAAGTCGGCGGTCTTCCACAGGTGGCGGGCGGCGGTCCGGGCGGGGCCGGAGAGCGGGTCGTCGTTCCAGTAGTTGACCATGCCGTGGTGCTGGGCGGGCAGGCCCTGGGCGGCGGAGTGGACGTAGACGGGCTTCCGGCGGCAGTCGCGGGCGCGTTCGGCGGAGACGACGACGCAGGCGAGGGCGCCGTCGGTCTCCAGGCAGTTGTCGAAGAGGCAGAGGGGTTCGCTGATCCAGCGGGAGGTCATGTACATCTCCCGGGTCAGCGGGCGCTCGTACATGATCGCGTCGGGGTTCTGGTTGGCGCGGTTGCGGCAGGCGAGGGCGACGTTGAAGAGGTGGTCGCGGGTGGCGCCGTACTCGTGCATGTAGCGGCGGGCGAGCATGCCGATCTCGTCGGCGGGGCGGAGCAGCCCGTAGGGGCGGGTCCACTGGCCGGGGGTGGGCAGCTGGACGGCGGTGTTCTTCCAGGGGCGGGGGCCCGAGCCGCGTTTGCGGGAGCGCCAGGCGACGCCGACGCTCGCCTGGCCCGTGGCGATCGCGGCGGCGAGGTGTCCGACGGTGGCGCAGGAGCCGCCGCCGCCGTAGCCGACCTTGGAGAAGAAGGTGACGTCGCCGGCGCCGATGGCCTTGGCGACCTCGACCTCGTCGGTCTCCTCCATGGTGTAGGAGGCGAAGGCGTCGACCTCGGACGGGGCGATGCCGGCGTCGTCGAGGGCGGCGAGGATCGCCCGGCAGGCGAGTGCCCTCTCGGTCTCGGGGAGCTGTTTCGCGAAGGCTGTCTGGCCTATGCCGACGATGGCGGTGGCGTCCTTGAGCACCGGACCTCCTCATGGGGCAGCACTGCTGACAGCGCGTCAGGCTACAACTAATCTGACGGATAGTCAGCTACGGTGTGGCACCGGAACGGTGGAGGCATCAGATGCGCGGTGACCTGGAGTGGGGCACGATCCCGGGACTCGTCCGGACGGCGGGGGAGCGGTACGGCGAGCGGGAGGCGGTCGCCGACGGGCGCACCCGGGTCTCCTACGCCGAACTCGCCGCCCGCGTCGAGCGGTCCGCCGCGGGCTGTCTGGCCGCCGGGGTGCGGGCCGGGGACCGGGTCGCGATCTGGGCCCCCAATAGCCTCGACTGGATCGTCGCCGCCCTCGGCGCCGTCACCGCCGGCGCCGTCCTCGTCCCGCTCAACACCCGCTTCAAGGGCACCGAGGCCGCCGACGTCCTCGTCCGCTCCCGGGCCCGGCTCCTCTTCGTCACCGGCACCTTCCTCGGCACCTCGTACGTCGCCTCGCTGCGCCGTGCCGGGGTCCCCCTGCCCGACCTGGAGCGGGTGGTCGTCCTCGGCGACACCGCGCCCGACGAGGCCGAGTGGACCACCTGGAAGGCGTTCCTCGCCGAGGGCGACCGGATCCCCGCCGCCCGCGTCCGGGCCCGGGCCGACACCGTCGACCCCGACAGCCCCTCCGACATCGTCTACACCTCCGGTACCACCGGCCGCCCCAAGGGCGCTGTCATCAGCCACGCCCAGACCCTGCGCTGCTTCGAGGAGTGGGCCGCGCTCGCCGGCCTCGCGGAGGGCGACCGGTACCTGGTGGTGAACCCCTTCTTCCACACCTTCGGCTACAAGGCGGGCGTCCTCGCCTGCCTGATGCGCGGCGCGGTGATCGTGCCGCAGCCCGTCTTCACCGTCGACACCGTCCTCGCCAACATCGCCGCCGAGCGGATCAGCGTGCTCCCCGGCCCGCCCACCCTCCACCAGTCCCTCCTGGACCACCCGGCCCGCGCCGCCCACGACCTCTCCAGCCTCCGCCTGGTCGTCACCGGCGCCGCCGTCGTCCCGCTGCTGCTCGTCGAGCGCCTCCGCTCCGAGCTGGGCATCGGCACCGTCCTCACGGCGTACGGCCTCTCCGAGGCGAGCGGCCTCGTCACCATGTGCCGCCGCGACGACCCCGACGAGACGATCGCCACCACCTCCGGGCGGGCCGTCGCCGGTACCGAGGTCCGGATCTCCGGTGCGGGCGAGGTGCTGGTGAGGGGGCACAACGTGATGCGCGGCTACTTCGAGGACGAGGAGGCGACGGCCGCGGCGATCGACGCGGACGGCTGG
Organism: Streptomyces sp. NPDC004435; assembly: GCF_042873895.1. NCBI lineage: Bacteria > Bacillati > Actinomycetota > Actinomycetes > Kitasatosporales > Streptomycetaceae > Streptomyces > Streptomyces sp. NPDC004435. The sequence continues at coordinate 83,325 of NZ_JBIAMB010000012.1, forward strand.
CTGCGCACCGGCGACATCGGCGTCCTCGACGAGGCCGGGAACCTGCGGATCACCGACCGGCTGAAGGACATGTTCATCGTCGGCGGCTTCAACGCCTACCCCGCCGAGATCGAGCAGCTCCTGGGCCTCCACCCGGACATCGCCGACGTCGCCGTCGTCGGCGTCCCCGACCCCCGGCTCGGCGAGGTCGGCAAGGCGTTCGCGGTGCGGCGGCCGGGCGCACGGGTCACCGCCGACGACCTGATCGCCTGGTCACGGCGGGAGATGGCGAACTACAAGGTGCCCCGGCAGGTCGAGTTCGTGACCGAACTGCCCAGGAACGCGAGCGGGAAGGTGGTCAAGGGGGAGCTGAGGAAGCGGGGCTGACGCGGGGGCGACGCGGGGTGGCGCCGGGCGGCGCGGGCGGCAACCCGTCCGGCCTTCCGGAGGATTGGAATCCGTTTATGGAAATGAAGGGGGAGCGGCAACCGGACTGCGGCGTGTGCACGTCATACGGGCGCACCCCACCTCCCCCTCCCTCCGAACCGAGGAGCACCCGGTGTCCATGCAGGAGTTCCCGCTCACCCTCACCCCCCAGCAGGCCGCCACCGGCGTCGTCATCCCGGTCACCCTGCCCGGCAGCGTCGGCGGCCCGACCCGGCTGCACGTCCCGCCCTGCCGCCACGGCGACGTCATCCCCGTCCCGTTCGCGGGCACGACCGTCCTCCTCCGCATCACCGTCGCCGCCGGCCAGACCCCGCGGCAGCGGAGGTCCGGCGTCGCCGGCTGCCTCGTCCCGCTCCTCGTCATCGGCGCGATCGTCGGCGGCTCGTACCTGCTCGGCGCCAACGACAAGGACGAACCGGCCGACTCCCGGCCCACCATCCCCACCTTCTCCGTCTCGCCCTTCCCCAGCCTCGATCTCGGCCTCCCCACCGACCCCGCCGCCACCCCCACGGAGGAGGAGCCCGACCCGTACGAGAAGGGCACCTGCCTCAACGGCACCCTCCCGGACTCGGAGACCGCCCAGTCCGTCAGCGGCGTCGAGGAGGTCTCCTGCTCGGCATCCGACGCCCACTACAAGGTCATCCAGACCTTCCCCTTCACCTCCGACATGGACCGGTGCAACGCCAACCCCAAGACCCAGTACGCCTTCTCGCACCGCTACACGATGAACGGCACGACGATCAGCGAGTACGTCTACTGCCTGGTCGGCCTCGGCTCGTACGCGCGCGGCTAGCGCCCTCGTACGAGCCGAGGCCGGCGGGCGTCACCGCGTGCGGCGGAGGAGGACGATCCCGGCCTCCTCCCGCACCACCCGCCACCCCGGATCCGCCGCCGCCTCCCGCAGGGCGCCGTCCACCGCGCCCGCGGGGAAGCCGTCGAGCCGGTCCGCGACCAGCCACTCCACCGCCGGATCCCGGTCGAGCAGACCCGGCGCCGCGAGCCGCACCACCGCCCGGTCCGTGAGATGCGGGGCGAGCGTGTTGCTCGCCGCCACCCGCACCCCGTCCGGCACCAGCCCCACCGCCGCCCGCGCCGCCGCCTCGCGCGGACTCTCCCGCCAGAAGCCCGGCGTGGCGAGCTGGGCGGTGGGCTGGAGCGGCAGCAGCAGGAGCGCCACCCCCACCGGGACGAGCAGCGCAGCCCCCGCCCCACGCGGCACCGGCAGCCCCGCCCCGCGCGGCACCGGCAGCCCCGCCCCGCGCCGCACCGGCAGCCCCGCCCCGCGCCGCACCGCGTCCACCAGCGCCGCGAACGCCACCGGCACCAGCACCGCCGAGTAGTGCAGCCCCGGCTCCCAGTGCGACGGCACCGACGAGGTGAACCGCCACGCCAGCGTCGGCAGCAGCAGCCACGCCAGCGGACTGCGCACCACCAGGCCGCCCGTGACGGCCAGCAGCGCGAGGACCGTCAGCACCTTCACGGACCAGCCGTCCAGGAAGCCGTACGCGCCCCCCACCTGCTCCGCGTACAGATACCGCCCGTCCGGCGCGAACCCCGGGACCACCACCTTCACCACCAGCGCCGCCGCCAGCACCGACCCGCCGGCCAGCAGCCACCCCGCCCGCCAGGCGCGCCGCTCCCGCCGGTCCCGCCGGCCCCGCGCCCGGTGCGCGATCAGCAGCCCGAACACCGCCGATGTCGCCCCCAGGTCCTCCTTCACGAGCAGCAGCGCCGCCGCCCACCAGGCCGCTGCCCGCAGCCGACCGTCCAGATACGCCCGGCAGGCCAGCGCCAGGGGCGGCAGCGCGAACGCCACCTCGTGGAAGTCGAAGCCGATCAGCGCCTGCGTCCCCCAGGCCAGCCCGCACGCCACCCCGACCAGCGGGCCCGCCGACGGCCGCCCCGGCAGCTGCCGCTGCGCCGTCCGCCCCGTCACGTACACGGCCACCGCGACCAGCGCCGCCTGCGCCACCAGCAGCACCTCCACGTGCGGCACCAGCCGGTACACCGGCCCCAGCAGCGCGAGCACCGGATGGAAGTGGTCCCCGAGCAGCGGCAGCGCCTCCCCCTCGAAACCCGCCGGGGCCGTCGCCGTCCGTATCTCCGACGCGGGCAGCCGCCCCTCCGCCCAGGACCGCACCGCCTGCCCGAAGATCCCCAGGTCGTATCCGGTCGTCCGGAAGCGGGCGTGGTGGCGCAACGCGAACGCGCAGTGCAGGACGAAGAGGACGGCGGCGACGAGCGCGGGCCCCGTCCTGGACGGGGCGGCCGGCCGGAGGGGCGCGGGCGCCTCGGGAGCGGTGATCACGAACATGGGAGGCAGCCTCGGCGGGCACCCCTGAAGCCCCCCTGAAGCTCCCTGAGCAAACCCTCAGTTCCCTGAGGATTTCCTCAGGAAGCCCCGCCGGCGCGGGCGATACTCGGGGCCATGCGCATCCTGGCGATCGAGGACGAGGAACGGATAGCCGCCTCGCTCCGGCGCGGCCTCACGGCCGTCGGCTACACCGTCGACGTGGCCCACGACGGTGTCACCGGCCTCCACCTGGCCCGCGAGCACCGCTACTCCGCCGTCCTCCTCGACCTCATGCTGCCCGGCCTCAGCGGCTACCAGGTCTGCGCCCGGCTGCGCGCCGAGGGCAACGACGTGCCGGTGCTGATGCTGACCGCGAAGAACGGCGAGTACGACGAGGCCGAGGGCCTCGACACCGGAGCCGACGACTACCTCGCGAAACCCTTCTCGTACGTCGTCCTGGAAGCCCGGCTGCGCGCCCTCGTCCGCCGCGGCGGCGCCCGCGTCCCCGCCCTCCTGGGGGCCGGCGACCTCTGGCTCGACCCGGCCCGCCGCACCTGTGGCCGGGGGAGCGAACAGATCGCCCTCACGCCGAAGGAGTTCGCCGTCCTGCACTGCCTGCTGGGCCGCCTCGACGAGGTCGTGCCCCTCGTCGACATCCTCGACGAGGTGTGGTCCGCGGACTTCACCGGCGACCCGAACATCGTGCACGTCTACATCAGCGCCGTACGGAAGAAGATCGACGCCCCCTTCGGACGCGAGACGATCGAGACGGTACGCGGCGCGGGCTACCGGGTGAGCGGCCGTGCGTGACCCCGCGCGCCCCGCGTGGGCGACCCGCCCGGTCTGGGCCTCCGGCCTCGCCGCCGCGTTCGTCGTCGGCAGCGCGGTCGCGTGGCTCCAGTACGCGGACCGGGCCGCCGGCCCCCGCTCCACCTGGCCCGCGGTCCACCTCAACGACGACCGGGTCGGCCCGCAGATCGAGCAGATCACCACCTGGGGCACCTGGGCCGGAGCCCTGTACGTGGCCGCCGTCTGCCTCCTCGCGGGGAAGGGCGGACCCTGGTGGGTACGGCTCCGGGGCGCGGCCGTCGCCGCCGCCGTGACGGCCGCCCTCTACACCACCTACGGCGGCTGGCTCCTCAAGGAGAACGAGCACGGCAAGGTCGACGTCGCGGAGAAGGCGATCCGCTGGGCCGTCGCCTGCATCGGCCCCTCCGCCGGCCTCATCACGGCGGCGGCGGTCGCGGTCGCCGTGGGCAGGGGCGGCGCCCGGATCTCCTTCCGGGGCCGGGTGGCGCTCACCGCGGGGGCGGTCAGCGGCGCGCTCCTCCTCGCGGCCGTCCAGACCTTCCAGTCCCTGAACGACGCCCACGACACCCTCGACAAGGTCTACTGGATCGCCCTCACCACCGGCGTCCCGCTGGCGGCCGTCCTGACGGGCTTCCTGGTGCACCGCATGGTCGCCAGGGCGCTCAGGCCGGTGGAGGCGATCCGCCGCGAACTCGCCGACATCACGGGCCAGTCACTGGACCGCCGCGTCCCCGTCCCCCCGACGGCCGACGTCATCGCGGACCTCGCCCGCACCACGAACGCGACCCTGGACCGCCTGGAGGCGGCCTCCACCCGGCAGCGCGAGTTCACCGCCGACGCGGCCCACGAACTCCGCAGTCCGCTGGCCGCGTTGCGCGCCCAGCTGGAGTCGGCCCTGCGCCACCCGGAGTCGGTGGAGGACTGGCGGGAGGTGGTGACGGGGGCGGCGGCGGACGTCGTCCGCCTCCAGCGCCTCGCCGACGACCTGCTCCTGCTGGCCAGCCACGGCTCGGTCCCCCCGGTCCGCGAACCGGTCGACCTGTCGGCCCTGGCGGAGGACCTGGTCCGCGAGCACCAGCACCTCCCGGAGGCGGCCGCGCTCCGCCTGAACTGCGAGGCCCCCGCCCCGGCGGTCCTCCCGGGCAACCCCGGCCACCTCGACCGCCTCCTCCGAAACCTCCTGACGAACGCCTGCCGTCACGCGAGGTCCGAGGTCACGGTGGCCGTCCGCACCTCTCCGACGCATCTGACCCTCGCGGTCCGCGACGACGGCCCCGGCATCCCGCCCGCCGACCGCGCCCGCGTCTTCGCCCGCTTCACCCGCCTCGACGAGTCCCGCACCCGCGCCCAGGGCGGCGCCGGCCTGGGCCTCCCCATCGCGAGAGACCTCGCCACCGCCCACGCCGGCACCCTCACCATCGAGGACACGCCCACCGGCGCCCTGCTGGTGGCCCGGTTCCCGGCCGGGGGTCAGCCGGCGCGGAGGGTGTCGTAGGCGGTGGTGCCGGTGATGTGCACGTTCGCCGAGGCCGGAACGGCCGCGCCGAGGGAGAGCGCGGTCGCGATGACCGCGAGGACGACGAGACGTTTCGTACGGCTCATGGCGGACTCCTCGTGAAGGGGTGGGAATCGGGCGGATCGATCCTGGTGGCGGAACTTCACCGGCCGCGAAGCGGAAGGTTCTACTTCGTCAGGTGGCCGGAACAGGCGGAAGGGGCCGGGCAGATGCCCGACCCCTTCCTTCGGCGGCCCGATCGCGTCGCGCGCGGTCCCCGCCGGACGAATCCCCCCTGGTTCCGTCCGGAGTCCCCCGGGACCGTGTGCTCCCCCGTCGACCGGGCCCCTGCGGACGGCCCCGGCGGCTCCCCCGATGGCGCCGCCGGTGCCGATCTCCCCGTGGGAATGGTCTACTTGGCCGGCTCCGACGTGATGTGGATGTTGTCGGTCGTGGCCGTCCCGGTGCCGCTGCCGGCGGGAGCGACGGGCTCCTCGGGGCCACCGGTGATGTGGATGTTCTTGACGCCGATCTTCTCGGCTATCGCGGAGGCGTCCTCGCCCTCGGTGATGTGGATGTTCTTGGTGGTCACATCAGTGTTCTCGTCGCTCATTGCGTGCTACCTCTCGCTCATGGGTGGTCGTCAGGGCGGGACCGTCCGGCCGTTCCCCCGTTGGATGGCCGGACGGGCCCTGCGGGCCGCTCACCCTAGTGCGTCCGAGCGACGGCCTTTCAGGCGGTCCGTCTGCCCCCCGACGCGACGGATCGACTGCTGTAGAGCATGGCGGAGCGCGATAAACGAACGATGAACGACCAGCCCGCGGAGGGTCAGGCGACCGCCGACGGATTGAGCAGGGCGCGTACGGCAGCCCCTTCGGGGGATCCCAGGGCGTCGAAGATCTCCAGGGCGTCACGCCAGCAGACCTCGGCACGCCCGGTCTGACCGATGCCGATCAGGGCTCGGCCGAGCACGGTGAGCACGTTGCCGCGGCGCCACTCGCCGCCGATGCCGCGCAGGACGGTGAGAGCCGTTTCGGCGTTGGACGCGGCCTGCGCGTAGCGACGTTCCGTCACCTCCGCCTCGGCGAGACGGTAGAGCGTCATGCCTTCCCACAGCCGCTGGCGGCTGTCCTGGAAGACGGTCAGCGCCTCCCGCAGCCGCTCTGCGGCCAGGCCGAAGCGGCCGCTCTGGGCCAGTGCCATCCCCAGTGCGTAGCGCCCGTTGGCCCCCTTGAGCGCGTGCCCGAGGGCGTCGTACATGTCCGTGCCCTGCCGTGCCAGTCGGACCGCGCTGTCGGTACGTCCGGTGATCAGGTGGATGCGCGACAGGTTGCACAGGGCGCTCGCCTCGCCGGCGGCGTCCTCGCAGGTGCGGAAGTGCTCGATGGCACGGGCGAAGTGCTGCTCCGCCTCAGCGTGGTTGCTCTGGTAGAACGCCATGACCCCGAGGATGTTCGGAGCCCAGCACAAGGGGAGTGGGTCGTTCACCGAGTGGGCCAGTCGCATCGCGGCCCGCGCCTCCTCGTCCGCCTGGGCGAACCGCCCCGATACGTGGTGGCCATAGGCGAGGGAGATCGAAGCCCGGCATTCGGCACGGGTGTCGGCGGAGCGAACCGCCGCCCCCCGCAGCACCGTCGCCACCGCCTCGTACTCCTTGGAGTTGGCGCCCGACTCGGCCAGGTCGAGAGAGGCCCAGAGGAGGTCGACCGCGCGGCGGAGGGTGTCCGGGGCGGTGGCGGACTGGCGGACGCAGGCCAGGAGGCAGTGGGACTCGGCGTAGAGCCAGTCCTGGGCCGCGTGGCGGTCGGTGAAGGACAGGCCCTCGTACGTCGTCGGCTCCAGGTGGTCGACCAGGCGGTCGCCGGGACGCTCGATGGCGTACACCCGGGCCGCGGTCGACAGGTAGAAGTCGAGCAGGCGCGAGAGGGCCGCCTCCTTCTCGGTGGGCGGGTGCTCGTCGCGGTCGGCGCAGGCGCGGGCGTAGAGGCGCAGCAGGTCGTGGTAGCGGTAGCGGCCGGGGGCGGCCGATTCGAGGAGCGACGTGTCCACCAGGGCCTCCAGGAGGTCCTCGGTGTCCCAGAGCGGGAGGTCCAGGACGGCCGCGGCCGCCGCCAGGGAGATGTCCGGGCCGTCGGCGAGGCCCAGCAGGCGGAAGGCCCTCGCCTGGGCGGGCTCCAGCTGGCCGTAGCCCAGCTCGAACGTGGCCTTCACCGCGAGGTCGCCCGCCTGGAGCTCGTCGAGGCGCCGCCGCTCGTCGCCCAGCTTCGCGGCGAGGACCGACACCGTCCAGGTGCGCCGGGCGGCCAGCCGCGACGCGGCGATGCGGATCGCCAGCGGCAGGAAACCGCACGCGGCGACGACGTCGAGGGCCGCCTCCCGCTCCGCCCGCACCCGCTCCTCGCCGACGATCCGGGTGAAGAGCTGGAGGGCCTCCTCCGGGGACATCACGTCGAGGTCCACCAGGTGCGCGCCCGCCAGGTCCACCATGCGGATGCGGCTGGTGACGAGCGCCGCGCACCCCGCCGTACCGGGCAGCAGGGGCCGGATCTGGGCCGCGTCCCGCGCGTTGTCGAGCAGGATCAGGACCCGGCGGCCGTCCAGCGTCGAGCGGTAGAGGGCGGCGCGGTCCTCCAGCGAGTCGGGGATGGCCGAGTCGGGGGTGCCGAGGGCGCGGAGGAAGGAGCCGAGGACGGTCTCGGGCGCCGCCGCGCGCGCCCCGGCGCCCTGGAGGTCGACGTACAGCTGTCCGTCGGGGAAGTGCGGGCGGGCCTCGTGGGCCACGTGGACGGCGAGGGTGGTCTTGCCGACGCCGCCGATGCCGGCCAGCGCGGAGACCGCCATGACGGAGCCCTCGGCGGTGGAGAGCCGGGCGCCCAGCTCCCGTACGAAGGCGGCCCGGCCGGTGAAGTCAGCCACGGTCGCGGGGAGTTGGGCGGGGCGCGCGACCGGCGCCGCGGCCGGGGCCTGCTCCTCGACGGGGCGGGCCAGTTCGGCGTCGCCCTGGAGGATGCGCTGCTGGAGCCGGGAGAGTTCGGGGGTCGGGTCGACGCCGAGCTCGTCGGCGAGGAGCCGACGGGTGTCGGCGTACACGGCGAGGGCCTCCGCCTGCCGTCCGCCCCGGTAGAGCGCGAGCATCAGCAGTTCGCGGAGGCGTTCGCGCAGCGGGTGCGCGGCGGTGAGCGCGGTCAGTTCGGAGACGGCCTCGGCGTGCGCGCCGATCTCCAGGTCGACGTCGACGCGGGTCTCCAGGAGGGTGAGCCGCCACTCCTCCAGGCGGGTGCGCTGGGCGTCGGCGTACGGCCCGGGGACGGAGGCCAGGACCTCGCCGTCCCACAGGTCGAGGGCTTCGGCGAGCCGGTCGCGGGCCGCGGCCCGCTCGCCGCCCGCCCGCAGCTTCTCGGCCTCGGCGGCGAGCTCCCGGGCGCGCGTGAGGTCGAGTCCGGTGGCCGCGGTCCGCAGGGCGTAGCCGCCGGACTCGCTGACGAGCACCTCGGCGCCGAGGACCTTGCGGAGCCGGGAGGCGTACGTACGGAGCGCGGCGAGCGCCTGCGAGGGGGGTTCCTCGCCCCAGAGGGCGTCGATGAGCTCGGCGGCGGTGGCGGTACGCCCGCCGCGCAGGAGCAGCGCGGCGAGCAGCGCCCGCTGCTGGGGCGAGCCGGTGGCCAGTGCCTCCCCGTCCCGCCAGGCCCGCACGGGCCCGAGCACACCGAAGCGCAGACCGGCGGCGGCGCCCGCGCCCGTACCGGCTCCGGAGCCAGTGCCCGTGCCGATGACGCCGGTGGTGCCCGCGCCCGTGCCCGTACCGGCCCCGGTGTCCGAGTCTCCGGCCGCGCCCGCGCCTCCGGCCGCGCCCGCACCGGCTCCGGTGTCCGCGCCGACTCCCGCGCCCGTACCGGTTTCCGCGCCCGTCGCGGCTCCCGCGCCCGTACCGGCTCCGGTGTCCGAGTCTCCGACCGTGCCCGTGCCGGCTCCCGTCCCCGCTCCGTCGGGCGTCGGCGCCGGTGCCCGTTCCGTCGTCCGGGAGGTGTCGTCCTCCCCGGTCCGTGCCCGCTGCCGGGGCACGCCGACGTCCACCCCGGCCTCGTTCCCGCCGGGGCCCCGCGCCGGGACGCGCGGCCCGTTCTCCTGCCCCATGGCTCCCCCTGCCCTACCGGTGGTATCGCCCCGGACAGTCTGCCTTGTCCGGAGGGAGCGCGTCAGCATCGGGGCGCGGTTGTGGGAGACCTGTGACCGGGGGGCCTCTTCCTCGTCCCGATCCCGCCGCCACAGGAGCTGACGGTTCGTCAGATCAGCGCTACCGTGAAGGGCATGGAGACCCAGGAGACCTTCCCCAGGATCATCTCGGTGGACGACCACACCGTGGAGCCCCCGCACGTCTGGCGGGACCGGCTCCCGTCCCGGTACCACGACACCGGCCCCCGGATCGTCCGCGCCCCGCTGAAGGAGATGACCTTCCTCGGCGGCAAGTTCGCGCCCGTCATGGGCGCGCGGGGCGACGACGGGCCGATCGGCGACTGGTGGGTCTACGAGGATCTGCACAGGCCCCTCACCCGCCTCGACACGGCCGTCGGCTACGACCGCGACGAGATACGCCTCGAAGTCATCACCTACGAGCAGATGCGGCCGGGCTCCTTCTCCGTGCCCGACCGGCTCGCCGACATGGACGTCAACCACGTCCAGTCCGCGCTCTGCTTCCCGACCTTCCCGCGCTTCTGCGGCCAGACCTTCACCGAGGCGGCCGACCGCGAGCTCGGCCTGCTGTGCGTGCGCGCGTACAACGACTGGATGGTGGAGGAGTGGTGCGGGCCGGAGGCGCGCGGGCGGCTGATCCCGCTGACCCTCATCCCGCTCTGGGACCCGGAGCTGGCCGCCGCCGAGGTGCGGCGGAACGCCGCGCGCGGGGTGCGGGCGGTCGCCTTCTCCGAGATCCCGCCGCACCTGGGGCTGCCGTCGGTGCACACCGACCACTGGGACCCCTTCTTCCGGGCCTGCGACGACACCGGCACGGTCATCGCGATGCACATCGGCTCGTCCAGCCGGATGCCGTCCACCTCGGCGGACGCCCCGCCGGCGGTCGGCTCCACGATCACCTTCGCCAACTGCTGCTTCTCGATGGTCGACTGGCTGATGAGCGGCAAGTTCGAGCGCTTCCCGAACCTGCGGATCATGTACGCGGAGGGCCAGATCGGCTGGATCCCGTACATCCTGGAGCGGGCGGACGTGGTCTGGGAGGAGAACCGCGCCTGGGGCGGGGTCGCGGACAAGGTCACCCGGCCGCCGTCGGAGCTCTTCGCCGGGCATGTCTTCGGCTGCTTCTTCGACGACGCCTTCGGGCTGCGCAACCTCGACGCGATCGGCGCCGCGAACGTCCTCTACGAGACGGACTACCCGCACTCCGACTCGACCTGGCCCAAGTCCAAGGAGGTCGGCGAGGCACAGATGGGCCACCTGGCACCGGACGTCGTCGACCGGATCGTGCGCGGCAACGCCATCGACCTGCTGGGCCTGACCCCGGAGGGGCTCTGGCGGCCTTGAGGCGGGCGGCGGGCCCCGCCCCGCCGGGTCAGGCCAGGGCGTCCCGCACGCCCTGCTCGCTCAGATCGGGCGCGTGCCGGGCGACGGTCCGGTAGCCGTCATCGTCGTGCAGGACGGTCAGTCCGTGGTGGGCCGCCGTGGCCGCGATGATCAGATCGACGGCCGACGCGCTGCGGTGCTCCCCGGCCCGTGCCATGCGGCGCTGCACCGCGTCGATCCAGCGCCCGGCGTTCTTCGGTACCGCGACATCGGGGTAGAGGTCGGCGAACATCTCGGCGATCTCGTCGTACTCCCGCCCGTTCCGGGCGCTGTGCAGGAATTCGGCGCGCTGGGGGTAGCACGATGCGATCGCCTCGGCGTCGATCGCATCGTGCCAGGCGGCCTGGAGCGCCGGGTCCCCGAGCAGCCGGACGAGGCCGGAGGTGTCGAGGAGGTAGATCACCCGGCGTCCTTCTCGGCCCGATGGCGTCGCTCGGCGTCCTCGACCGCTCCCCAGTGGCGGGCCCGCTCGAAGTGGCGCCCGATGCGCGCGGCGCGCTCCTGTCGTTCGGCGTAGAAGCGCAGCGCGAGGTTGACGGCCTCTTTCTTGGTTCGCGCCTTGGAGAGGGCCATGGCCCGCTCCAGCGCGTCCTCGTCTATGTCGATCTGAGTGACGGCCATGGCGGGCCCTCCGTCTTGTGGGTCATGTACAAAGAATTGTACCTCTTACACATCGCGCTCGCCCGGCGATGCGTCGCCGCACCCCTTGCCTGACGACCCGTCAGGGTCCAGCATGGCCCCGGCGCCAGAACTGACGCAGCGTCAGATGGAGGGGGTCCCCATGGTGGTCTACGGCATGCAGCTGCCGGTCCAGTCCCAGTCCGTGATCTACGCCGAGCCCTGGGAGGCCACCGCGGGCCCCGCCGACCTGCTGGCCGTCGCCCGCGCCGCGGACGCGCACGGCTTCGACTACGTCGCCTGCTGCGACCACGTCGCCATCCCGCGCCGGCTCGCCGCCGGGATGAGCACGGTCTGGTACGACCCGGTCGCCACGCTGTCCTTCCTCGCCGCCGCCACCGAGCGGGTCCGGCTGCTCTCGCACGTCGCCGTCGTCGGGCTCCGGCACCCGCTGGTCACCGCCAAGGCGTACGCGACCGTCGACCACCTCTCCGGCGGCCGGCTGGTCCTCGGGGTGGGCGCCGGGCACGTGCAGGAGGAGTTCGAGGCGGTCGGGGCGGACTTCGCGGGCCGGGGCGGGGTCCTCGACGAGACGATCGACGCGCTGCGGGCGGCGCTCGGCCCGGAGGAGTACCCGGAGCACCTGGGGGAGCGCTTCGCCTTCAAGGACCTCGGGCAGCGGCCCCGGCCCGCGCAGGAGCGGGTCCCGGTCTGGGTGGGCGGCTCCTCCCCGGCGGCCGTGCGGCGGGCCGCGCTCAAGGGCGACGGCTGGCTGCCGCAGGGCGACCCCCGGGAGGTGCTGGCCCGCCGGATCGAGCGGATCGGGCGGCTGCGCGAGGAGGCGGGGCTCTCGGAGCCCTTCGTCTTCGGCGCGATCGCCGAGCCGCTGTACGTCGGTACCCCCGGCTGGGAGGTCGGGCGCCGCACGCTCACCGGCCGGCCGGAGGAGCTGGCGGCCTCGCTCCGGGAGTACGGGGCGATGGGCGTCGGCCAGATCCAGGTGCGGTTCCGCAGCCGGAGCCGCAGCGAACTCATCGACCAGATGGCGGCCTTCGGTTCGGAGGTCGCCCCGCGGCTGTAGGGAGTGTGGGCATGGGCAAGCTGGACGGGCGGGTCGTGATCGTCACGGGGGCGGCGCGCGGCCAGGGCGAGCAGGAGGCGCGGCTCTTCGCCGCCGAGGGGGCCCGGGTGGTCCTCGCGGACGTGCTGGACGGCCCCGGGGAGGCCCTGGCCAAGGAGCTGGGGGAGGAGCGGGCCGCCTACGTCCACCTGGACGTGACCCGCGAGGAGGAGTGGACGGCCGCGGTGGCCGCCGCCAAGGAGCGGTTCGGGAAGATCGACGGGCTGGTGAACAACGCCGGCATCCTCCGCTTCAACGCCCTGCTCACGACCCCGCCGGAGGAGTTCCGCGCGGTCGTCGAGGTCAACCAGACCGGCTGCTTCCTGGGGATCAGGGCGGTCGCCCCGGAGATCGCGGCGGCCGGTGGCGGCACGATCGTCAACACCGCCTCGTACACCGGTGTGACCGGCATGGCCGGGGTCGGCGCCTACGCGGCCTCCAAGCACGCGGTGGTGGGGCTGACCCGGGTGGCGGCCCTGGAGCTGGCGCCGAAGGGCATCCGGGTGAACGCGGTCTGCCCGGGCGCGATCGACACCCCGATGAGCAATCCGGAGGGCGTGGACCCGGCCGCCACCGCCGAGCTGTACCGCACGCTCGTGCCGCTCGGCCGGATCGGCCGCCCGGAGGAGGTGGCGACCCTCGCCCTCTTCCTGACCTCGGAGGACTCCTCGTACGTGACGGGCCAGCCCTTCGTCGTCGACGGCGGCTGGCTGGCCGGGGTCTCCCTCTTCTGATCCCGCCCCCCACCTCAGCTGACGGCTCGTCAGCTATTGACACGGCGCAGCACATCAAAGAATCTGACGGCACGTCAGAAACTCACGAGGACGGTGACTTCCGTGGAATTCGGGATCTTCGTACAGGGATACGTCGGCAAGCGCGCCGAGACCGATCCCGAAGCCGAGCACAAGGCCCTCATGGAGGAGACCGAGTACGTCATCCAGGCGGACAAGTCCCACTTCAAGTACGCCTGGGCCTCCGAGCACCACTTCCTGGAGGAGTACTCGCACCTCTCGGCCAACGACGTCTACCTGGGCTACCTCGCCCACGCCACCGAGCGCATCCACCTCGGCTCCGGCATCTTCAACCCGCTCGCCCCGGTCAACCACCCGGTCAAGGTCGCCGAGAAGGTCGCGATGCTCGACCACCTCTCCGAGGGCCGCTTCGAGTTCGGCTCCGGCCGCGGCGCGGGCAGCCACGAGATCCTCGGCTTCTTCCCGGGCATCACCGACATGAACCACACCAAGGAACTCTGGGAAGAGACCATCGCCGAGTTCCCCAAGATGTGGCTCCAGGACGAGTACGCCGGCTTCCAGGGCAAGCACTGGTCCCTGCCGCCCCGCAAGATCCTCCCCAAGCCGTACGGCGCCTCCCACCCCGCCATGTGGTACGCCGCCGGCTCCCCCTCCTCGTACGCCATGGCCGGGAAGATGGGCCTCGGCGTCCTCGGCTTCAGCGTCCAGAAGGTCTCCGACATGGAGTGGGTCGTCGAGTCCTACAAGAACGCCATCAAGGAGGCCAAGGCCGTCGGCGACTTCGTCAACGACAACGTCATGGTCACCTCCACCGCGATCTGCGCCGAGACCCACGACAAGGCCGTCGAGATCGCCGTCGGCGGCGGCCTCAACTACCTCCAGTCGCTGCTCTTCCGCTACCACGACACCTTCCCGCGCCCCGAGGGCGTCCCCGAGTGGCCGGAACTGCTCCCCGAGTACTCCGCGGAGATCATCGAACTCCTCATCGCCGAGGAGCTGATGATCTGCGGCGACCCCTCCGAGGTCCTCGCCCAGTGCCGCCGCTGGGAGCGCGCCGGCGCCGACCAGCTCTCCTTCGGCCTCCCGATCGGGATCTCCTACGAGGACACGATGAACACGATCAAGCTGATCGGCGAGCACGTGATCCCCGAGATCGACACCGACCCGGTCCACCGCACCACCCGCTTCCGCCAGGCGGCCGGCCGCTAGCCGCGCCCCGCGCCGTCCGTGTGGGCAGGCGTCCCTCCTCCCAGGGGGACGCCCGGCGGGACGCCCGCCCACACGGGCACAGCGCGAGGCGCCGGCTTCCCGGGCCGGCGTCTCGTCACCCGCCCCGGCCGGCGGCCGTTCCGCGGCGGCCCCGGCCGGGGCGCACGCGTGGCCACGTACAGAAAGGGATCGTCATGCTCGACCACCTGATCAAGGGCGCCACCGTCGTGGACGGCACCGGCGCCCCCGCCCGCGTCGCCGACGTCGGCATCCGCGACGGCCGGATCGTGTTCCCGCCCCCCGGCGCCGCCGCCCGCACCACCGAGGACGCCACCGGACTCGTCCTCGCCCCCGGCTTCGTCGACCCGCACACCCACTACGACGCCCAGCTCTTCTGGGACCCCTACGCCACCCCCTCCATGAACCACGGCGTCACCACCGTCGCCGGCGGCAACTGCGGCTTCACCCTCGCCCCGCTCCACCCGGACCGCCCCGAGGACGCCGACTACACCCGCCGCATGATGTCCAAGGTCGAGGGCATGGCCCTGGCCGCCCTCGAAGAGGGCGTCGACTGGAGCTGGTCCTCCTTCGGCGAGTACCTCGACGCCCTGGAGGGGCGGATCGCCGTCAACGCCGGCTTCATGGTCGGCCACTGCGCCCTGCGCCGGTACGTCATGGGCGAGGACGCCGTCGGCGGCCGGGCCACCCCCGAACAGCTCACGGCCATGACCACCCTCCTCAAGGAGGCCATGGAGGCCGGCGCCTGGGGCCTGTCCACCACCCAGTCCGCCACCCACTCCGACGGCGACGGCGCCCCCGTCGCCTCCCGCCACGCGACCCCCGACGAACTCATCGCCCTCGCCGCGGCGGTCGGCGAACACGAGGGCACCCAGATCGAGGCGATCCTCGCCGGCTGCCTCGACCAGTTCTCCGACGCCGAGATCGACCTCTTCGTCGAGATGTCCGCCGCCGCCGGGCGCCCCCTGAACTGGAACGTCCTCACCATCGACGCCGCCGTCCCCGAACGCGTCCCCCGCCAGCTCACCGCCTCCGAACGCGCCCGCAAGTCCGGCGGCCGGATCGTCGCCCTCACCATGCCGATCCTCACCCCGATGAACATGTCCCTCGGCACCTTCTGCGCCCTCAACCTCATCCCCGGCTGGGGCGAGGTCCTCGGCCTCCCCGTCCCCGAGCGGATCGAGCGGCTGCGCGACCCGGACGTCCGCGCCGAGCTGCTCCGCCGCGCCGACTCCAGGGAGGCCGGCGTCTTCCGCCGCCTCGCCCGCTTCGGCCGGTACGTCATCGGCGACACCTACAGCCGCGAGAACGAGGGCCTGACCGGCCGGGTCGTCGAGGACATCGCCGCCGAGCGCGGCCAGGACGCCTTCCAGTGCCTCGTCGAGATCTGCGCCAACGACGAGCTCAGGACCGTCCTGTGGCCGATGCCCACCGACAACGACCCGGCCTCCTGGGCGCTGCGCGCCGAGACCTGGCAGCACGAGGACGTCATGCTCGGCGGCTCCGACGCCGGCGCCCACCTGGACCGCATGTGCGGAGCCCCGTACACCACCCGCTTCCTCGGCGACTGCCTGCGCGGCCGGCGGCTGGTGCCGCTGGAGCGGGCCGTGCGGATGCTCAGCGACGACCCGGCCCGGCTCTTCGGGCTCCGCGAGCGCGGCCGGATCGCCGAGGGCTTCCACGCCGACCTGGTCCTCTTCGACCCCGAGCGGATCGACGCCGGCCCCGCCACCCTCGTCCACGACCTGCCCGGCGACAGCCCTCGCCTGGACTCCCGGGCGGTCGGCATCGTCTCCGTCCGCGTCAACGGCGTGGAGACGGTCAGGGACGACGAGGTCACCGGAGCCGTACCCGGGCGCGTCCTGCGCTCGGGCCGCGACACGAGGACGGTGAGCACCCGGTGAGCGGCATCACCGAGCGGCTGTACATAGGAGGGGAGTGGACCGAGCCCGACGGCGGCCACTACGAGGTGATCGACCCGGCCACCGAGGAGCTTGTCGGACTCGCCCCCGAGGCCTCCCGGGCCCAGGTGTACGAGGCGGCCGCCGCCGCCCGCGACGCCTTCGCGTCCTGGTCCCGGACGAAGCCCGAGGAGCGGGCCGTGCTCCTCGACCGGGCCGCCGCGATCATGGCCAGGGACGCCGACGCGCACACCGCCCTCGCCCGCGCCGAGACCGGCGCCACCACCGGCACCGCGCGCGGCATGCAGGTGGCCGTCGGCTCCGCACGCTTCCGGCGGTACGCCAAGGGAGCCCTGGAGCCGGTCGAGCAGCCCCTGCCGCCGCAGATCAACGAGGCGGGGCCGATGGGGAGGGCGGGCGTCTTCGGCGCGGTCGCGGTCCGCCGCCCGGTCGGCGTCGTCACCTGCGTCACCTCGTACAACAACCCCTGGGCCAACCCGGCCGGCAAGATCGCGCCGGCGCTCGCGATGGGCAACACCGTCGTGGTGAAGCCCGCCCCGCAGGACCCGCTGTCCGTCTTCGCCATGGTCCGCGCCCTGGAGGAGGCCGGTGTCCCGGCCGGGGTGGTCAACCTGGTCACCGGCTCGGCGCCCGCCGTCGGCGAGGCGGCCGTCGACTCCCCGGACGTCGACATGGTCTCCTTCACCGGCTCCACGGCCGTCGGCCAGGCGATCGGCGAGGTCTGCGGCCGGACCATGAAACGGCAGCTGATGGAACTGGGCGGCAAGGGCGCCGCGCTCGTCCTCGACGACGCCGACCTCGACTCGGCCGTGATGGGCATCGGCACGACCTTCTCCTTCTACAGCGGCCAGATCTGCACCGCCCCGACCCGGGTGCTCGCCCAGCGCGGGATCTACGAGCGCCTGGTCGAGAAGCTCACCGGCTACCTCGCCTTCATGAAGGTGGGGGACCCGGCCGCGCCGGGCACGGTCGTCGGTCCGGTGATCTCGGCCGCCCACCGCGACCGGATCGAGTCCTACGTCGAGCTGGGGCGCAAGGAGGGTGCCAGGGTCGTCGCCGGCGGCGAGCGTCCCGACCTCGACCGCGGCTTCTACGTCGCCCCGACGCTCCTCGCCGACTGCACCAACGAGATGCGGGTGGTGCGGGAGGAGATCTTCGGCCCGGTCGTCGTGGTCGTCCCCTTCGACGACGAGGAGGAGGGCATCGCGCTGGCCAACGACAGCGACTACGGCCTGCTCGACTACGTCTGGTCCGGGGACGTCGCCCGCGCCTTCCGGATCGCCGCGCGGCTGCGGGCCGGCGGGGTCGGGATCAACACCGTCGGCCGGAACATGGAGGCCCCCTTCGGCGGCTTCAAGAAGAGCGGGGTGGGCCGGGACGTGGGGTCCTACGCCCTCCACGCCTACAGCGAGCTCCAGGCGGTGGTCTGGCCCGGCTGACCGGCCGGTACAAAGGCCGGAACCCAGTCCTCCCAAGGGTTCCGGCCCGCCCGGAGACGCCCGGGAAAATTCCTCGGGAAAATTTCGAATCGGACATTTCGCCCTCGGCTGCGGTTCCCGCATATCGGACATCCGGCGGCCGACCTACCAGTTGGTCGGTAGGGTGGGGTGGTCGATCTTTCAATCATTGGCCGCTTGCCCGCTCTGGCCTCTCAATGCAAGGCGCCGAGCGATCAGCTGAGCGGACTTCGCCCCTCCGGATAAGGAAACCGCAGCACTTAACGTCCTGTTCATGACTCAGGTGGAAGCGCGGCCCCAGGCCGGAGACACGGTAAGGGGCGCCACCGCCCCCGGCGACACCCCCGGTGTGCGCAAGAAGGGCCTCGGCGGCAACTCCGTCGGCCTCTTCGGCAATGCCGTCATCGGCATCTCCACCGTCGCCCCGGTCTACTGCCTGACCTCCACGCTCGGCTCCACCGCCGGCGAGGTCGGCCTCCAGATGCCGGCCGTCTTCCTCGCGGGCTTCCTCCCGATGCTCCTCGTCGCCTTCGCGTACCGGGAGCTCAACCGGGCCATGCCCGACTGCGGCACCTCCTTCACCTGGACCGTGAAGGCCTTCGGCCCCAAGATCGGCTGGATGTGCGGCTGGGGCCTGGTGATCGCCACGATCATCGTGCTCTCCAACCTCGCGGGCGTCGCCACCTCGTACTTCTGGCTCCTCGCGGGCGAGATCACCGGCAGCGAGTCGATCGCCGCCCTCGACGGCAACAAGGCCGTCCACATCCTCACCTGCCTCGCCCTCATCGCCACCGCCACCGCGATCAGCTACCGCGGCATGACGGCCACCAAGGGCGTCCAGTACACCCTCGTCGGGCTCCAGCTCGTCGTCCTCGCCGTCTTCGTCGCCCTGGCCCTCTCCAAGGCCGGCTCCTTCGAGACCTCGGTCGACTTCTCCTGGTCCTGGATGAACCCCTTCGCGGTCCAGTCCTTCGCCGCCTTCACCGCCGGCCTCTCCCTCTCGATCTTCATGTACTGGGGATGGGACGCCTGCATGGCGACCAACGAGGAGACCACCGGCAGCGACAAGACGCCCGGCCGCGCCGCGCTCATCGCGATGGTCGTCCTCGTCGGCTCCTACCTCGCCACCGGCATCGCCGCGCAGATGGCCGTCGGCTCCGGCGACCAGGGCCTCGGCCTCGCCAACCCGGAGACCTCCGACAACGTCTTCGCCGCCCTCGCCGGCCCGGTCATGGGCCCCGTCCTCGGCGTCTTCCTCTTCGTCGCCGTCCTGGCCTCCGCCGCCGCGAGCCTCCAGACCACCTTCATCCCGGTCGCCCGCACGGTCCTCGCCATGTCCACCTACGAGGCCCTGCCGAAGTCCTTCACCAAGGTCCACCCGGTCTTCAAGACCCCCGGCAAGGCCACCGTCGTCGCGGGTGTCGCCACCGGCGCCTTCTACACCGTGATGACCCTGGTCAGCGAGCACGTCCTGGTCGACACCATCTACGCGCTCGGCCTCATGATCTGCTTCTACTACGGCATCACGGCCTTCGCCTGCGTGTGGTACTTCCGCGGCGAGCTCTTCCGCTCCTTCCGCGACTTCGCCTTCAAGGGCCTCATGCCGGCCCTCGGCGGCGTCATGCTCACCGCGGTCTTCGGCAAGACCCTCTACGACATGTGGGATCCGGCCTACGGCTCCGGCTCCGCCGTCTTCGGCGTCGGCTCCGTCTTCGTCATCGCCGTCGGCCTCCTCCTCCTCGGCGCCGTCATCATGCTCGTCATGCAGCGCCGCAGCCCCGCCTTCTTCCGCGGCGAGGTCCTGACGAAGGAGACCCCGTCCCTGGTGGTCGCCGACTGACCGCGCACACCTCTGCCTGAGTCATCCAGAACGCGAAAGCGGCGGTCCCGTGGGGGGTACCGCCGCTTTCGTACGCCGTCCCGCGCGCGGGACTACCGCTGCCCGGGCAGCAGCTTGTTCACGGCCTGGTTGGCGGGCGGCAGGTCCGCGGCCTGCGGCGGGAGGGGCTTCGGGTCGAGGACGCCGCTGAGGGGCACCACCGACGGCAGGTTCAGGCCGCCCGCGTCGGCGGCGGCGGTACCCGCAGAGGCGAGGCCGCCGGTGGCGGCGAAGGCGGTCAGGGCGGCTGCGGTGAGGAGCTTCTTCATGCCCGCTCCAACGGGGGGCGGCCGGGACCGGTTACGAACCGGCCCCTACCATCGCGCCATGCGCGTGAAGAGCGAATGGTCCCTGAGGCCCGGACGGGCCGAGGACGTCGAGCCGGTCGCCGAACTGCGCGCCCTCGTGATGCGCGCCGACCTGGAGCGGCTCGGACGGTACGACGAGGAGAAGGTCCGGCAGCGCCTCCGGGACGGCTTCTCACCCGCGTACACCTCGATCGTCGAGACCGACGGCGGGGCGCTCGCCGGCTGCGTCACGCTCCGCCCCGACACCGGAGGAGACGGCCTCCACCTGGAGCACTTCTACCTCTCCCCGGATCTCCAGGGCCGGGGCCTCGGCACGGCCGTCCTCGACCGGCTGCTGGCCCGCGCCGACGCGGCCGGCGCCCCCGTCCGCCTCAACGTCCTCCAGGGCAGCCCGGCCCGCCGCCTCTACGAGCGGGCCGGGTTCACCGTGGAGGCCGAGGACCCGGTGGACGTGTTCATGGTCAGGAAGCCGGCGCCTCCCCGATGAGGGCGGTCGCGACCGTACGGAAGCCGAGCCGCGCGCAGAGCCGCTCCACGCCCGCGTCCGAGGCCGCCAGAAGGACGAGACCGGCCCCGCCCGCCCGCGCCGTCCACCCCGACACGTCATGGGCCTCGGAATCCCGGCCCGCAGCCCCTACCGTGCCGTCATGCGGATCTCGACCACGATCTTCCTGACCGACGAGACCATCTCGCCCGTGCGGCTCGCCCGCGAGCTGGAGGCGCGCGGCTTCGCAGGCCTCTACCTGCCCGAGCACACCCACATCCCGGTCTCCCGCGAGACCCCCTACCCGCCCGGCGGGGAGCTGCCCCGCGAGTACGCGCGCACGCTGGACCCCTTCGTCGCGCTCGCCCAGGCCGCCGCCGTCACCGAACGGCTCGCGCTCGGCACCGGCATCACGCTGCTCGCACAGCACGACCCGATCGCGCTCGCCAAGCAGATCGCCACCCTCGACCACCTCTCCGGCGGCCGCTTCACCCTCGGCCTCGGCTACGGCTGGAACCGCGAGGAGGCCGCCGACCACGGCGTCGCCTGGCCCACCCGCCGCGAGCTCGTCCGCGACCGGCTGGCGCTCATGAGGGCCCTGTGGGCGCCGGAACCGACGGCGTACGAGGGCGGGTCCGGGTTCTCGGCGCGCGCCTCCGAGGTCTGGCCCAAGCCGGCCGGCGGCGCCCCGCGGATCCTCCTCGGCGGCGCCGCGGGACCGAAGCTCTTCGCGGCGATCGCCGAGCAGACGGACGGCTGGATGCCGATCGGCGGCGGCGGCCTCTCGGAGACCCTGCCGCCGCTCCGCACCGCCTGGGAGGAGGCGGGCCGCGACCCCAAGACGCTCCAGGTCGTCCCGTACGCCGTCCTCCCCACCCCCGGCAAGCTCGCCCACTACGCCGAACTCGGCTGCGAGGAGACCGTCCTCCAGCTCCCGCCCGCCGGCGAGTCCGAGGTCCTGCGGGTCCTGGACGCCTACGCGGCCTACCTGGGATGACGGAGGGACGACGAGCTGCGGGGACCCCGCTCCGGCGCGCGGGCCGCGCTCGTATGCTCGGGGGATGACGGACCAGCAGGTGGGCGACCGGGACCAGGGGCAGGGCGACGGGCAGAGCGGGGCGGCCCCGACCAGGAACGCGATGCGGCGCGCGCTGCGGCGGGCCAGGGACGGGGTCGCGCTCGACGTCGGCGAGGCGGCGGTGCTGCTGCGGGCGCGCGGGGAGGACCTGGCGGAGCTCGTGGCGGTCGCGGGGCGGGTCCGGGACGCCGGGCTCGAAGCCGCCGGGCGGCCGGGGGTGATCACGTACTCGAAGAGCGTGTTCATACCTCTCACCCGTCTCTGCCGCGACAAGTGCCACTACTGCACCTTCGTGACCGTGCCGGGGAAGCTGCGGCGCGAGGGCCACGGCATGTTCCTGTCGCCGGACGAGGTGCTGGACATCGCGCGCAAGGGCGCCGCGCTCGGCTGCAAGGAAGCCCTGATCACCCTCGGCGACAAGCCGGAGGACCGGTGGCCCGAGGCGCGCGAGTGGCTGGACGCGCACGGCTACGACGACACCCTCGCCTACGTACGGGCCATGTCGGTGCGGATCCTGGAGGAGACCGGGCTCCTGCCGCACCTCAACCCGGGCGTGATGTCCTGGACGGACTTCCAGCGGCTGAAGCCGGTGGCGCCGTCGATGGGCATGATGCTGGAGACCACCGCCACCCGGCTCTGGTCCGAGCCCGGCGGCCCGCACTTCGGCTCCCCGGACAAGGAGCCGGCCGTCCGGCTGCGGGTCCTGGAGGACGCGGGCCGCTCCTCCGTCCCCTTCACCTCGGGGCTGCTCCTCGGCATCGGGGAGACGTACGAGGAGCGGGCGGAGTCGCTGTTCGCGCTGCGCCGCGTCGCGCGGGCGTACCACGGCATCCAGGAACTGATCATCCAGAACTTCCGGGCGAAGCCGGACACGGCGATGCGCTCGATGCCGGACGCCGAACTCGACGACCTGGTCGCGGCCGTCGCCGTCGCCCGCCTCATCATGGGCCCGTCCGCCTGCCTCCAGGCGCCGCCGAACCTGGTGGACGCCGAGTACGAGCGGCTGATCGCCGCCGGCATCGACGACTGGGGCGGGGTCTCCCCGCTCACCATCGACCACGTCAACCCCGAGCGGCCCTGGCCCCGGATCGACGAGCTCGCCGAGCGCTCCGCCGCCGCCGGCTTCGAGCTGCGCGAACGGCTCTGCGTCTACCCGGAGTTCGTCCGCCGCGGCGAGCCGTGGCTGGACCCGCGGATCGTGCCGCACGTCCGCGCGCTCGCCGACCCGGAGACCGGTCTCGCGAACCCGGACGCGGTGGTCCGCGGCCTGCCGTGGCAGGAGCCGGACGAGGCGTTCACGTCCACCGGCCGCACCGACCTCCACACGGCCGTCGACACCGAGGGCCGCACCGGCGACCGACGGGCCGACTTCGACGAGGTCTACGGCGACTGGGAGGCGCTGCGGGAGGCCGCCGCGCCCGGCATGGTCCCGGAGCGGATCGACGCCGACGTCCGCGAGGCCCTCCGGGTCGCCGCCGACGACCCGACGCGCCTCACCGACCCCCAGGCCCTCGCCCTCCTCCACGCCGACGGCCCGGCGCTCGACGCGCTCTGCGCGGTCGCGGACGACGTGCGGAAGTCGGTCTCCGGCGACGAGGTGACGTACATCGTCACCCGGAACATCAACTTCACCAACGTCTGCTACACCGGCTGCCGCTTCTGCGCCTTCGCCCAGCGCCGCACCGACGCCGACGCGTACACCCTCTCCCTCGACCAGGTCGCCGACCGCGCACGGCAGGCGTGGGACGTCGGCGCGGTCGAGGTCTGCATGCAGGGCGGCATCCACCCCGACCTGCCCGGCACCGCCTACTTCGACATCGCGCGGGCGGTGAAGGCGCGCGTCCCCGGCATGCACGTGCACGCCTTCTCGCCGATGGAGGTCGTCAACGGCGCCACCCGCACCGGCCTGTCGATCCGCGAGTGGCTGACGGCGGCGAAGGAGGCGGGCCTCGACTCGATCCCCGGCACCGCCGCCGAGATCCTCGACGACGAGGTCCGCTGGGTGCTGACGAAGGGCAAGCTGCCCACCGCCACCTGGATCGAGGTGATCAGCACCGCGCACGAGCTGGGCATCCGCTCGTCCTCGACGATGATGTACGGGCACGTGGACCAGCCCCGGCACTGGCTCGGGCACCTGCGCACCCTGGCCTCGATCCAGCAGCGCACCGGCGGCTTCACGGAGTTCGTGACGCTCCCCTTCATCCACACCAACGCGCCCGTCTACCTCGCGGGCATCGCCCGCCCGGGCCCGACGGTCCGGGACAACCGCGCGGTGACGGCGATGGCACGGCTCCTCCTCCACCCCCACATCCCCAACATCCAGACCAGCTGGGTGAAGCTGGGCGCGGAGGGTGCGGCGGAGATGCTGCGCTCGGGCGCGAACGACCTCGGCGGGACGCTGATGGAGGAGACCATCTCGCGGATGGCGGGGTCGAGTTACGGCTCGTACCGCTCGATCCGGGACCTGGAGGCGATCGCCGAGGCCGCGGGCCGCCCGTCCCGCCCCCGGACGACCCTCTACGGCGAGGTCCCCGCCGAGCGCCAGGCCGCCGCCCGCGCCTCGGACGGCCACCTGCCGGAGCTGCTGCCGGTGATCGAGGGCTGAGCGGGGGTCCCCCGGCGCGGGCCTCAGCCGACCAGCAGGTCGCGCTCGAGGGACTTCAGCTCGCGCGGGGTGAGGTCGGCGCCCTTCCGCAGATAGGCGCGGAAGGAGCCGAACTCCCGCTCGACCTCGTCGAAGGAGGCGTTGAGGTACTGCGGGCGCACGTCGAGGAGCGGCTTGTAGACGGCGGCCTGCGCGGGCGGGAGGTGGGAGAGGACGGCCTCGTTGGCGGCGGCCCGGTAGGTGTTGCTGGCGAGGTAGTCGGCCATGACCGTCTCCTCGGGGACGCCGAGGGCGGTGAGGAGCGCGGCCTCGGCCCAGCCGGTGCGGTCCTTCCCGGCGGTGCAGTGGAAGAGGACGCCGTCCCCGTCGGCCACTTCGTCGAGGACGGTGGCGTACGCGGCCTGCGCCGTGTCCCCGCTCACCATGAAGCGGTTGCCCTCCACCATCATCGCCTCCGCCTCGGCCGGGGTCCCCGGCATCGCGGTGAAGGTGCCGCTGCCCGCCAGGACGTCGGCGACGACGTGCCGCGCGCCGGCCGGGACGCGGTCGGGGGCGGCGGCCCGCTCGGACTCCATGCGCAGGTCGAGGACGGTGCGGACGCCGAGGCGCCGCAGCTTGGCGAGGTCGGCGTCGGTGAGCTTGTCGAGGGCGTCGGAGCGGTAGACCTCGCCCATCCGGACCCACCGCCCGTCGCGGGTGCGGTAGCCGCCCGCGTCGCGGAGGTTGGCCGTGCCCTGGAGCCGTATCAGCCGGTCGGCGAGGCGGAGCGGCGTACCGCGGTCGGGCACGAGGTCGAACCAGCGCCGGTCGGCCGTGGTCCGGGTCGGGACGGTGACCGTGCCGGTGGCGCCGCCGCGGGCGACGGTGCGGCCCTCGGAGCGGATGGTGACGGTACGGGTGCCGGGCGCGGTCCACGTGACGGTGGAGGTGCCGTCGGCGTGGTCGGTGACGGTCGCGGCGGTGAAGGGCACCCGGTGCGCGTCGCGCCCGGGGGTGTGCGCGGCGGCGGCCGGGGTGCCGAGGCCCAGGAGGAGGGCGGCGGCGAGTGCCGCGGAGGAGTACTTGACTCGTGTCACGGGGGTCATGCGGCGGATGGTTCAGGCCAACCGCAAACCTCGGGTGAACTACGGTCAAAAGCGGCCTGAAGGGCGTCCGATCACATAAGGTTCCGACCCCCGAACGACCACACCCGGTCGATTACAGTGCTGCGGAGACCGGTGAGAGAACGGGACCTCGGAGACCTCGGACGGGGGAGGGCACGTGGTGACCACCACTGCCGCGGCCGTGTGGGGCCGCGCCGAACAGCAGGACTTCCGCTCGCGCGTGCGCGGCTGTCTGCTCGGCGCCGCCGTCGGCGACGCGTTCGGAGCGGGCGTGCACGAGCGGGCGCTGAAGGAGATCCGTACGGCGCACGGCGAGGCGGGCCTCCTGGAGCCCCCGGACGGCGACCTGCCCGTCACCGCCGCCACCCAGATGAGCCTCTTCACCGTCGACGGCCTCATCCGCGCGCACGTCCGCCGCGACAGCGGCGTCTGGCACCCGCCCACCGAGGTCCACCGCGCGCAGCTGCGCTGGGCCGCCACCCAGCGCGACTGGGGCCCGGACGAGCGCCGCCACGACAACGGCTGGCTCGGCCGCCAGGAATGGCTGTACGCCCGCCGCCGGCCGCCCCGCGCCTGCCTCTCCGGTCTCGGCGACGAGCGCCTCGGCACCCTGGACCAGCCCAAGAACCCGGACGCCGCCGACTCCGGCGCGCTCGTCCGCTCCGTCCCCTTCGGCCTGCTCGTCGGCTGGGAGCCCGCGCTCGTCTGCCAGCTGGCCGTCGAGTGCGCCGCCCAGACGCACGGCGCCCCGGCCGCCACGCTCGCCGCCGGCGCGCTCGCCGTCACCGTCCACGGGGTCGCCCGCGGCGCCTCCGTCGAAGCCGCCGCCGCCACGGCCCTGGAACTGCTGGCCGCCCGCCCCGGCCACGAGCCGGTGACCGAGGCCGTCACCCGCGCGCTCGCGGCCGTACGCGAGGGCGTGCCCGACGCGGACCGCGTCACGGCCCTCGGCGCCGACGAGGACCGCGCGGAGGGCCAGCTGGCCGCCGCCCTCTACTGCGCCCTCGTCGGCGAGGACGTCCGCCACGGGCTGCGCCTCGCCGCCAACCACGACGGCCCCTCCGCCGTCACCGCCGCCGTCACCGGCGCGCTCCTCGGCGCCCAGCACGGCGAGACGGCCCTCCCGCCGTCCTGGCTGGCGGCGCTCGAAGGCCGTGGCACGATCCTCGAACTCTCCGACGACCTGGCCCTCGAACTCACCCAGGCCGCCACCCTCCACACCCCCACCTGGCACACCCGCTACCCGACGCCCTGAGGGGCGGGGAGGGGCGGCGGAGCGGGGCGGGCAGGGACACGTGCACCATCCCGCCTCCGCCTCCGCCTCCGCCCCGCCTCCGCCCCCGCAGGGTCACCGCATCAGCTCGCCCGCGTTGACCAGCAGCGACTGCCCCGTGATCGCCCGCGCCCGTGCCGACGCGAGGAAGGCGACCGCGTCGGCCACGTCCCCGTCCGTCGCCAGGTCCGGCAGCGCCATCCGCGAGGTGAGCCGCGCGAGCACCTCCGCCTCGTCCACCCCCTCCGCCTGCGCCGTGAAACGGACGAACGCCTCCACCGGCGGCCCCCACATCCACCCCGGCAGCACCGTGTTGACCCGGATCCGCTCGGGCCCCAGCTCCCGGGCCAGCGAGTACATCGCGGAGGTCAGCGCCCCCTTGGACGCGGCGTACGCGGCCTGCTGCACCTGCGTCGGCGCGGCGACGGCCGACTGCGTCCCGATGAAGACGACGGACCCGCCGCCCCCCGCCCGCAGCGCCGGCAGGCACGCCCGGGTCATCCGCAGGGTGCCGAGCAGGTTGACGTCCAGGACCCCCTGCCAGGTGGCGAAGTCCGCGTCGGCGAGCCCCCCGAAGTACGAGTCCCAGGCCGCGACCTGCACGACCGCGTCGATCCCGCCGAACCGCTCGACGGCCAGCGCCGCCAGCGCCGCGCACTGCGCCTCGTCCGTGATGTCGGTGGCGAGGTGCGCGGTGCGCCGCCCGCCCGTCGGGTCGATCGCCGCCGCGGTCTTCACGAGGTTCGCCTCGGTGCGGGCGCCGAGGACCGCGTTGCCCCCGTCGCGTACCACCGCCTCCGCGACCCGGTGACCGAGTCCGGTCCCGACCCCCGACACGACGACCGTCTTCCCCTGGAGCAGCATCCGGGTGCCTCCCGCCTCTGGTCACACATCTGACGGTCCGTCAGAGTAGGTGCCCCGAGCCGCACTGGGAAGGGAGACGTCGATGAGCAGCGAACGACCGGCCGACGCGTACGGGGAGCTGGCCGCCTCCGGCCCGTACGGGATCCGCCCCGGCCACGCCCTGATCACCATGGTGGAGCCGCACCCGGGCCACGAGTACGCGTACAACCGCTGGTACGAGGACGACCACTACTACGCCGGCGCGATGGCGATGCCCTGGATGTACGCGGGCCGCCGCTGGGTCGCCACCCGCGACCTCCAGGAGCTGCGGACCCCCGAGAAGTCCGCCGTCGCGCAGCCGGTGACCGCCGGCTGCTACCTCTCCACGTACTGGATCACCGCCGGCCGCTACGACGAGCACATGAAGTGGACCGTCGCCATCAACAAGCGGCTCAACCGCGACGCCCGCGTCTACCACGACCGCACCCACGTCTTCACGTCGTTCCAGGACCACGAGACGACCGTGTACCGCGACGGCGCGGCCGGTCCGCGCGACTTCCACGCCCTCGACCACCCCTACGCGGGCCTGATCCTCCAGGTCGTGGACTGCGCGGGCCCGGAGGAGCGCGCCGCCCTCCTGGAGCGGCTCGCCGCCCGCGAACTCCCGCGCCGGCTGTCCGGCTCCCCGGCCGCGATGGTGACCGTCTTCCGCCCGACCCCGCTGCCCGGCGACCGCATGACGTACGTGAAGCAGGTGGAGGGCGTCGACACCCGGCTCACCCTGCTCTGGTTCCTTGAACGGGACCCGCGCGACTGCTGGGCCGGACACTTCGCGGACCTGCACGGCCTCGCGGGCGACGCGGGCCGGGTGGAACTGGTGGCGCCGTTCGTCCCCACGGTCCCGGGGACGGACCTGTACGTGGACCGGCTGAGGTGACGGACTCGCCCGGTGACCGGCTCAGGCGACGGATTCGCTCCTGCGCCCGGCTGAGGTGACGGACTCGCCCCGGTCCGGTCCCGGGTCCGCGCTCAGGCCCGCTTTCCGGTCCCGGGCATGAGCGAGCCCTCTCGGCCAGGACGGCGGACCGGACGAGAGGGCGGCGCTAAGCGTGGTTCGGGCGGTTCTGCGAGGCTCAGAGGGCCCCGTTGCTCACCTGGCCGACGAAGGAGTTCCACGAGCCCGGTCCGAAAGAGAGCGACGGACCCTCGGGGGCCTTGGAGTCGCGGACCGCGATGGCGGCGACGACCGGGGACTTCACCTCGACGCAGGCGCCGTTGCCGCCGGAGTAGGAGGACTTGGTCCAGTTGTCGGTGGCACCCTGGATGATGGCCATGATGTGCTCAGCTCCGGTTCTGCCCGCAGGGGCGTGAGAGTCGGTGCCGGCGTGGTCTCTCCACCGGCCTGATCGACGCTACTCGCCGGTCCCGAGCGGCGGGACCGGCGTTCACACGACCGGGTGGCATATTCCAACTGAGCTTCCGTCAGGCCGAGTCGGGGGTGTACGGTATCCGCCCCCAGTGGTTCAGACCTGTTCGCCCCGTCCGGCCTGACCGACCCGCCCGAACCGTCCGGCCCGCCCGAACCGTCCGGCCGGGCCCGGCCCGAGTGCCGGGGCCGTCGGTTCCGAGTGGCCGTCAGTCCCGGGCGGCGGTCAGCCCCAGGTGCCCGTCAGCCCAGGGTGTAGGTCTTCGCGATGTCGGCCACGAACTCCCGCGTCTGCTCCACGCCCAGCGCCTGCGCCCGCAGGTGCTCGTACATGTAGCTGTACTTCGACACGTCCGGCCCCTTCTCCAGGTACAGGTCGCTCGTCACGCCCTCGATGTAGACGACGCTGGAGTCGGAGGCGTCCGGGAACTCCAGGATCGAGTACTGGCCGCTGATACCCGGATGGGCGCCCGTGTCGAAGGGCAGCACCTGCACGGTGACGTGCGGCAGGTGCGACTGCTCGACCAGGTGCTCCAACTGCTCGATCATCACCTGCCGGTTGCCGACGACCCGGCGCAGCGCGGCCTCGTCGATGACGGCCCACAGGCGCAGCGGGCGCTCGTCGTCGCGGATCCGGTCCTGGCGGCGGGTGCGGACGGTGGCGCGCTTCTCGATGTCGGCCGGCGTCGACTCGGGGAGCGCGCCGGAGATCACGGCGGTGGCGTACGCGCGGGTCTGGAGCAGGCCGGGGATGATCTGCGGCTCGTAGACGCGCAGGCTCTGCGCGTCGGTCTCCAGACCGATGTAGACGCTGTACGGGATGTCGCCGAAGGCGTGCCACCAGCCCTGCTGCCGCGAGTCCTTGGCCATCTGCATGAGGGAGTTGACCATGGCCTCGTCCTCGACCTCGTACACCCCGCACAGGTCGCGCACATCGCGCTGGCTGATGGAGCGGCGGCCGTTCTCGAGGCGGCTGATCTTGGACTGGGAGACGAGGAGGCGCTCGGCGACCTGCTCGGCCGTCATGCCCTTGCCCTCGCGGAGCTTGCGCAGCTCCTGGCCCAATCGGCGTCGCCTGACGGTGGGGTTGACACTGGACGCCACGGAAACTGCACCTCCGGCTGCTGTCTGCGATGCGTAGCTGTGAGTATCTACTGCTTGGCAGACTGCCACCAAAGGTGTGGCGTGCGCTGGGAAAACGCGACAACGTCCGTGCGGGCGCGCGAATGTGGTGCGCTTGTGCCGACCATGCCCGGAGGCGTACGGAGTGTCCCGGACGAGCTTCGGATGTGCTTCGGATCCGCCTCGGACGCGCTTCGGGTGTGCCGTGGGTGTGCGGGACGCGTGGTGGCGCCCCGCACACCCACGAGCGGCTCCCGGATCGGTACGTGGGTGCGCGTGGTGCGGCGGTACGGTCGTGCGTGACGCGGCCGTGCGTGATGCGGCCGTACGGTTCCGCGCGTTCGCCTCAGTGGACGGCGGCGCGGGCCATGGTGCCGCGCGGCTGGGCGGGAACGCCCGGACCGCCTCGGCGCGGCTGTGCCGCCGCGCCGTTCTGGACGTCCATCACGGCGTGCGCCACGAGGCCGCCCATCGGGTCGTGCCGGATCAGGTCGCGCAGCCGGGACCGCGACGACCGACCTTCGTTGCCGGGGTACAGGTGCTTGCCGAGACCGACCGCGTGGGCCAGTGCGGCGAGCGCCGCGGTCCGCGGGTCCGGCGGTACGCCGGTGCGGATCGCACTGTCCAGCCGGGCTCTGATCTCCCGGCTGATCGCCGTGTCCGTCGCCTGGTAGCGAGTCGTCGGCAGCACCCCGCACATCTGGCCCTCCACGGCATGCACCATGCCGCATCGCTCCAGATGCGAGAGATACGTCTGGCGGAGCCCCAGTCGGGGTCCGCCGATCCAGTGGACGGCCCGGACCGGACTGCCGCGCCTGCGCAGCAGTTCCAGTGCGGAGTCCAGAGTCGGATCTCCGGTCGGCCGTGGCATCACCACGGCGATACGATCCCCGTCAGGGGCTATCCGTCCTGCCAGAGCCAGCTCCACTAGCTGTGCTCCGGCAAGGCCCAGATCGAGCGACTGCGGCTGCGCTGTGGTACCCGTGGCCGGGTCCAGAGCGAGCAACAGAAGCTCTTCCGGAATGGTTCTGCGGCTCCTGCCCATCCATGCCTCCCCGCGTGGATGAATGACAGGGTGACCCCTCTCACATTCATCTGTCGAGAGTGCCTGGGTGGTTCGTCATGGAACCAGTAGGTATGTCGTTCTCGTCTAGCACGGGAGCCAAGGGGTTCACACAGGACACTGGTAGACGGTTCGGACTTACGTATGACGTATGGAGGAGGCACGGTGGCGGGCGAGTCCCCCGACAGGGCGGAGCAGCAGGGGTCGTCGGAGGGGAAGACGACGGCGGCGACGCCGACGGTTGCGTCCCCCGACTCCCCGGCGTCCGCGGTGTCCGCGCCGGAGCGGGTGGACCAGCCGACGGCGGTGTTCAAGACCCTGGCGCCGCGCACCCCTGAGGACGACGCGGAGAAGCCCGCGGGCGGGTCCGGGGAGACGTCCGGGAAGTCGTCCGGGGCGGAACGTTCGGCCGAGGGGTCGGAGGAGGAGTCGGGCGACTCCTCGTCGGAGCCGTCGGTGTCGTCTGAGCCCTCGCAGCCGTCGCGGCCGGAGGGCGACCGCCTGAAGCAGGCGGTGGCGGCGTGGGTCGCGACGACGGCGGCGGACGAGGACGGTGCCGAGGACGGCGACCAGGACGGCACGGACGCCGGCGACGCGACCGGCGACGAGGCGCCTGAGACGCCCGAGGCGGCTGAGGCGGCCGAAGTGGCTGAGAGGCCGGAGGTGGCCGGGAAGCCCGTGGCGGCCCCCGAGGACGCCGACGAGCCCGCGGAGGCCCCTGCGGCGGCCGTGGAGGCGCCGAAGGCGCAGGAGCCGTCCTGGTTCGCCGCCAAGAAGCCCGCGGAGCCGGAGACGGCCCCGTCGAAGCCTGAGGCCGACACCCCGGAGCCCGCCTCGGACCCCGAGCCCGAGGCCACCGCCCCCGAGGCCACCGAACCCAAGGCCGCCGAACCCAAGGCCGCCGAACCCGCCAAGGCCACCGCGCCCAAGCCCAGGGCGGCCGATGAGCCGGTCGACCAGCCCACCACCATGTTCCGGGCCGTCCGGCCGCCGGCCGCGCCCGCCGTGGACCAGCCGACGACCGCGCTGAAGCTGCCGGCCGACCTGCCCGGCGCGGCCCGCCCCGCAGGCCGCGACTCCGACAGCGAGCGGACGAGCACCTTCGTACCGCTGCGCCCGGACATCCCGGACATCCCGGCCGACCGGAAGCCGGCCGGCGCCGACGCGCCCAAGGCCGACCCGGCACCGGCCGCCGCCGCGAAGCCGGCCGCCGCACAGCCGTCCGCTGCCAAGAAGGCCGCCGTCGACCCGGCCGCCGCCAAGCCGTCGGCAGCGGCCGGGGCGAAGGCGAAGGACCCCGTCACCGCCCCCACGCCCGCCCCTCTCCCCTCGCTGGGGGAGCCGGAGCGGACGCGGCAGCAGCCGCTCCCGCCGCTGCCCCCGCTCGACCTGCTGGCCGAGCTGACGAACACCCCGCCCCCGCCGCCGAACGCCTTGCGCACGACCATGCGCCGGGTCCGGATCTGGACCCCGCTGGTCCTGCTCCTCCTGATCGTCTTTGCGATCGTGCAGATGGTCCGGCCGCTTCCGGCGCCCGCGCTGAAGCTCTCCGGCTCGCCGACGTACACCTTCGACGGCGGCGCGCTCCAGATGCCGTGGCCCGGCGAGGGCCAGGGCGCGGTGGAGGTCGAGGGCGTCGGCTCCATGGGCACGTACGGGGCGCAGAAGCCGGCCCCGATCGCGTCCGTGACGAAGACGATGACCGCGTACGTGATCCTCCGCGACCACCCGATCAAGGGGAAGCAGCAGGGCCCCGAGATCACCATCGACAAGAAGGCCGCCGAGCAGGCGAAGGCGGCCCACGAGTCGACGGCGCCGGTGAAGGAGGGCCAGACCTACACGGAGAAGGAGCTCCTCCAGCTCCTGATGATCCCGTCGGCCAACAACGTGGCCCGGCTCCTCGCGCGCTGGGACGCGGGTTCGGAGCAGGCGTTCGTCGACAAGATGAACGCGGCCGCCAAGGACCTGGGCATGACCCAGACCCGCTACACCGACCCGTCCGGCCTGCTCGACTCGACCGTCTCGACCCCCAAGGACCAGCTGAAGCTGGCGAAGGCGGTCATGCAGTTCGACGTGTTCCGCGAGATCGTGGACATGCCGAACGCCACCATCGAGGGCGTCGGCTACATCGAGAACAACAACAGCCGGCTGCTGCTCAAGCCGGGTGTGAGCGGCATCAAGACCGGCTCCTCCACCCCCGCCGGCGGCAACCTGCTCTGGTCGGCCAACACGGTCGTCGACGGCAAGACCCGCCGCGTCCTGGGCATCGTGATGGGCGCGCAGAACGCCGAGCGGCTCGGCCAGAAGCTGGAGCTGTCGCTGGACTACAGCTACGAGCTGATCAAGAAGGCGCAGGAGGACGTGACCTCGGCGGTCGTGGTGAAGAAGGGCCAGGTCGTCGGCTACGTCGACGACGGTCTCGGCGGCCAGACCCCGGTCGTGGCGACGAAGGAGCTCAAGGCGGTCGGCTGGCCGGGCCTCAAGGTCAAGCTGGCGCTGACCGACGGCGGCAAGGCCGTCCCGCACTCCGGAAAGGCCGGGGACGTCGTCGGCACGGTCGCGATCGGCGAGGGCGCCGGCAAGGTCAGCGCCCCCGTGGCACTCGACTCCGACCTGGCGGAGCCCGGCTTCGACAAGAAGCTGACGCGGGTGAACTGACGCGGGTGAGCTGGTGCGGTCGGCCGCCCCGGTCAGGCCGCCCCGGTCAGGCCGCCCCGGTCAGGGCGCCCCGGCTGGGGCGGCCGGCCGGGTTGGCGGGCCGGGTTGGCGGACCGGGTTGGCGGGCCGGACCGTCAGGCGCGGCCCGCGGGGCCCGCGGCCCGCGGCCTTCTGGCTGCGGCGCGGGCGACGACGGACCACGAATCGGCGGCCGCTCCCCGACTGCCAGGCACATGCCAAAAGCATCGGCCCCGACCGCCAGGCGCCCGCCGGGCGAGGCGCGCCCGACCGTCAGGCACATGCCAAGCACATCGGCCCCCGGCCGCCGGCCGCCACCACCCGACGGGTACCCCGATCAGCGGGCGCCCCGGACGTCCGGGGCGCCCTGCTGTTAGCGTCTTCGGGGGACGAGACGCGACACGCGGAGCCGCGCGGGCGCGAGACGGACAGAGGGAAGCAGCACGGGAAAGGGCCGCAGTGACCACCGCCGAGCCGACACGCGCGGGCCGCAGCCCGGCCGACGCGCCCCTGCCCGAGCAGAATTCCCCCACCGGACCACCGCCGGAATCGCCCACCGCTCCCACCGCAGCCACCGAACCAGCCACCGAATCACCCACCCCCGGTTCACTTTCGCGAATAGTGCTCCCGAACCAGCGCTCCGCCACCGAGCGCGCCACGCTCCCGGCCCCGCAGCCGCCCACGCCCGCACCCACGCCCACACCCGCCCCCGCGCCCCCACCGCGACGGCGTAAGCGCCGCTACCCCGTGATGGTGGCGACGGGCGTCGCCGCGCTCCTCCACATCCTGTGGTTCTTCTACTTCGCGAACAGCGGAGGCGACCTCGCGGCGCAGGACGCGTGGGCCGAGTTCGTCGGACGGCACCCGGACTCCGCGTACAACCTGGCCTGGTACGGGGGCATGCACCCGGTCTCGTACAGCGTGGTCTCGCCGTACGTGATGTCGCTGCTCGGCGTCCGCTCGACGATGATGATCGCGGGGACGCTCTCCGCCGCGCTGACCGCGCTGATCCTCGTGCGGGTGCCGGCGGTCCGTAACCCCATGGCGTGCTCGCTCGCGGGCGTGTTCGCCTTCCTCTGCAACGCGCTGTCGGGCCGGGTCACCTTCGGGCTCGGCATGATGTTCGCGGTGGGCGCGGTCGCCGCCGTCTTCTGCTGGCCGCACCGCTGGCGCCGCAAGCGCTGGGCGAAGGCCGCCGTGGCGGCGCCGCTCGCCGGGCTCGCGACGGCGTGCAGCCCGGTCGCCGGCCTGTTCCTCGGCGTGGTCGCGGCGGCGCTCTTCCTCAACAAGCGGCGCCCGGGCGCGTACGCGATCGGCCTCGCCCCGGTCGTGGTCGTCGCACTCTCCTCCTGGCTCTTCCCCTTCTCCGGCACGCAGCCGATGGCCTTCGCCTCGACGGCGCTGCCACTGGCCTTCGGGCTCCTCGTCCTCTTCCTCGTGCCGAAGGACTGGCGGACGGTCCGCACCGCCGCCGCCTGCTACACCGTCGGGACCTTCCTGACCTGGGCGATCGACTCCCAGATCGGCTCAAACATCTCGCGGCTCCCGATGCTCTTCGCGGGCGTGGCGCTGCTCGCCGCCCTGCCGTACACGCGCCCGCGCTCGCGCCGCTGGTACGCGCTGGTCGTCGCCTTCCTCGGGCTGAACTTCTGGATCGGCTTCAAGGGCGTCGACGACGTGATCCGCACCCGCCCGGACGCCTCCTGGGCCTTCGAGGTGGCGCCGCTGATCAACCAGCTCCAGGTGCGGGAGGCGCGGAAGGCACGGGTCGAGGTCGTCCCGGCCTCCAGCCACCGCGAGTCCTCGGCGCTCAGCCCGTACATCAACCTGGCGCGCGGCTGGAACCGGCAGGCGG
This sequence comes from Streptomyces sp. NPDC004435, assembly GCF_042873895.1. Lineage (NCBI taxonomy): Bacteria > Bacillati > Actinomycetota > Actinomycetes > Kitasatosporales > Streptomycetaceae > Streptomyces > Streptomyces sp. NPDC004435. Next base: position 118,734 of record NZ_JBIAMB010000012.1, read on the forward strand.
ACATGGAGCGCAACCCGCTCTTCTACGACGACACGCTCAACGCCGTGAACTACCGCGAGTGGCTGCACCGCTGGTCGGTCCGGTACGTCGTCCTCCCGACCGGCGCCCCCGACTCGGGCGCGGAGCGGGAGGCGGAGCTCGTCGCCAAGGGCCTGCCGTACCTGAACCAGGTGTGGGCCGACGCGAACTGGCGCCTGTACGAGGTCGCCGACGCCACCCCGCTCGCCGACGCCCCGGCGGTGGTCGAGCGGGCCGCGGAGAACGAGGTCGTCCTCCACCTCGACCGCCCGGCGCGGATCAAGATCCGCGTCCCGTACTCGCCGTGGCTGGCGCTGATGGACGAGAACGGCGGCAAGGTGGAGCCCCCGCAGGAGACGGAGGAGTCGAAGCTCGCGCGGGAGGAGTCCGAGACGGAGCTCCCGAAGGTCTTCGCCAACGAGAACGGCTGCCTGCTGAAGGCCGAGCCGGACGAGGAGGGCGACGAGTGGACGGAGCTGATCGCCCCCGAGGCGGGCACGTACCGCCTGGCGGCCCCGTACAAGCTCTTCCCGCGCGGCACGGCCTGCCCGGAGGAACTCCGCTGACACGGCCGCGCGCCCTGACGGTCACTCATAAGGAGGGTGAACCGGCCACGGGACTGCGGAGGCACGGCTCCGGGCCCTAGGGTCGACCCATGCGGCAGGAACCAACTGAATCGGGGACGGCGGACGTGACGGACGCGGGAGACGTGGCGACGGAGCAGAGGCCCGAACCCGCGGGCGAGGCACCGGCGCCCGCCCGCCCCCCGAGGCGCCGCCGCCTCTCCCCGTGGGCGGAGTACCCGCTCCTGGCCGCGGTCGCGCTGGTCCTGGCCTTCCTGATCAAGACCTTCCTGGTGCAGGCGTTCCTGATCCCCTCGGGCTCCATGCAGAACACCCTCCAGGAGGACGACCGGGTCCTGGTCGACAAGCTCACCCCCTGGTTCGGCTCGGAGTCCGACCGGGGCGAGGTCGTCGTCTTCCGCGACCCCGCCGACTGGCTGGCCGGCCACGAGATGAAGCCGCCCACCACCACCCAGAAGGTCCTCGGCTTCGTCGGCCTGATGCCCGCCGCCGGCGAACAGCACCTCATCAAGCGCGTGATCGGCGTCGCGGGCGACACCGTCGAATGCCAGGGCACCGGCCCGGTCAAGCTCAACGGCCGCCCGCTCGACGAGCCGTACGTCTTCGAGGGCAACACCCCGTGCAGCAACGACGCGGGCGGCCAGTTCAAGGTCACCGTGCCCGCCGGCCACCTCTGGGTCATGGGCGACCACCGCCAGCACTCCCAGGACTCCCGCTACCACCAGAACGACGGCCAAGGCGGCATGGTCCCCCTCACCGATGTCGTCGGCCGAGCCATCGTCGTGGCCTGGCCCGTCCCCCACTGGTCCACCCTCCCGGTCCCCGACACCTTCACCCCCGACAACTGACCACCCCACCCCACCCCACACGAAAGGGCACCCACCGAACCGGTAGGTGCCCTTCCGTCTCTCACCCGCCGGCAGGATCGGACCCGCGGTCTCGGGCGGGCGAAGGCCGCTGCTGACGGCTGCGGCGGTGAACCAGGCAGGACGGCGACGGACCGCCTCCCCAAGCCCCGGCCAGGCTGTTCCTGACTGCCCCCGTCCACCGCCGTTGAATGTCAGACACGCATGTCAGACACGCATGTCAGGCCACCCTGACACCCTGCGCCCGTGAGAATGCCCGAGGCGGCAGGCCTTCCCGCAGTCGTCCGACGGTTTCTCCCGCCGGAGGCATCGCCCTCAAGTCGAAGCGGGCCTGGGACCGCCCCGACCCGCGTTCAGCGAGAGGCAAGTCAGTGGAACCAGACGACGAGACGGACGTTCTCCGCGCCGTGTACCTCGCTGAGGATGCGCATGACGCTCCAGACGCGGCCCCAGTCGGTGGCGTTCCCTGCGGCCGATGCACGGCTTCGTGTGCCGGAGGCGTTCGTCTCCTGCCAGTCGGTGGCGGACAGCTCGGCCCAGGTCACCCATGTCGTCCCGTACACGGAGCCGGGGCCGCCGTAGCCGGCGAACTCACGGCGCAGCCCTTCCGACGCGTCGTCCGGGAAGCCGCGGTCCTCGGCAAGCGGACGGAAGCCGAAGGAGTTGCGGATTCCGAAGAGGCACGCGAGGCCGTCGTAAGCGTTGCCCCTGTTCAGCAGGGAGAGCTCGATGCCCGCTTCCCAGACCGTGTCCTCATCGTCGAGGCCCCACAGACGGGCCCCTGGCCGGCACTCGATCATTCCGCTGACATCCGTCGACATGGCGCGATCCTGCCCGCCAGGCCCGGGGGCCGGCACCCGCATTTCGCTCCGCCCGCTCCCGGCGGTCCTCGGCCGACCGCCGCCGTTGACGTCAGCCGTGGATGCCGAAGACCCCCTACCAAGATCGGCAGAGGGTCTTCGCGCTGGTGCCCCCGGCAGGATTCGAACCTGCGACACCCGCTTTAGGAGAGCGGTGCTCTATCCCCTGAGCTACGGAGGCGGGGCCGGGGACAGCCTAGCGGATGGGGGGTTGGGGGTGGGGGTGTGGGTCAGACTGGGGGGCCGGATGGAGGAGGGGTTGTGGGGCGGAGTGGTGGTGTGGGGCGGCTGAGCGGGGCGGGGGCGCCGTTCGAGGTGCGGGACGGGGTGTATGTCGGGGGGCCTCGGACGCTGCGGGAGTTCGTCGAGGCGGTGTGGGCGTTCGGGGATCGGGATTTCCTGGTGGATGACGAGGGGGTTCTTTCGTACCGGGAGTTCTTCGACCGTGCTTGCGGGCTCGCCCGCGAGCTTGTGGGGGAGTACGGGCTGCGGCGGGGGGACCGGGTCGTCGTCGCCATGCGGAACGTGCCGGAGTGGCAGGTGGCGTTCTGGGCGGTGCAGCTCGCCGGGCTCGTCGCCGTGCCGCTGAACGCCTGGTGGACCGAGGAGGAGTTCGCGTACGCCCTCGACGACTGCGCGCCCGGGGTGCTGCTCGTCGACGGGGAGCGGGTGCCGCGGGTGCGGGCGTGGGCCCGGCGGGCCGGGGTGCCGGGGATCGTGTTCCGGGGGGAGGCGGAGGAGGGGTTCGCCGCGTACGAGGTCGACGACGATCCGCTGCTCGGGCCGCCGGACGTGGAGGTGGCGGCCGAGGACGACGCCACGATCTTCTACACCTCGGGCACCACCGGGCGGCCCAAGGGGGCCGTCGCCACGCAGCTCGCGCAGGCCGGGGCCGCCGTCCATCCGCGGTACTTCGCCGCGGCGGCCGCGCTGGCGCGCGGCGAGCTGCCGGGGGGCGGCGCGCCCGTGGTGTCGCTGACGACGTTCCCGTTCTTCCACGTCGCCGCCTTCACCTCGCTCTACGCCGTCATGGCGGGCGGCGGGACGCTCGTCATGATGCGGAAGTGGGATCCCGCCCGCGCCCTCGAACTGATCCGGGAACACCGCGTGACCCACTACGCGGGGGTGCCCACCACCGCCCTCCAGCTGCTCGCGCTCGCGCGCGAGACCGGTGATCCGCTGGAGAGCGTGGTGCTCGTCAGTACGGGCGGGGCCGCGGCGCCGCCCGGGATCACCCGGGAGCTGGCCGAGGGGTACGGGGAGCGGATCCAGCCGCGGAACGGGTACGGGCTCACCGAGACCTGCGGCGGTGTGCTCGCCAACGTGGGGGCCGAGTACCGGGACCATCCGGAGAGCGTCGGGCGGCCCTCGCCCGCCACCGAGGTCCGGATCGAGAACCGCCGGCGTGGGGGCGGGGGTGACGGTGTCGGGGAGTTGTGGCTGCGGGGGCAGTCGCTGTTCCGGGGGTACTGGGGGGACCCCGAGGCCACGCGTGCCGCGTTCGCGCCGGGCGGGTGGTTCCGTACCGGTGATCTCGCCCGGGTGGACGAGGAGGGGCGGGTCTCGATCGTCGACCGGCTCACCGACATGGTGATCCGGGGCGGCGAGAACGTGTACTGCGTGGAGGTCGAGCAGGTCCTCCAGGGGCATGCCGACGTGCTCGACGCGGCTGTCGTCGGGGTACCGCACCCGCTGCTGGGGGAGGAGGTCGGGGCGGTCGTACGGCTCCGGGCCGGCGCCGCCGTCGGAGCGGAGGAGCTGCGGGCGCACGTCGCCGCGCGCCTCGCCGCCTTCAAGGTGCCCGCGCACGTCCTCGTACTGGAGGGGGAGCTGCCCCGGAACCAGGCCGGGAAGCTGCTCAAGGGGCCGCTTCGGGAGCTGCTGGCCGGGGCCGACGAGGGCGAGGACGAGGCCGCGGACCCCGGCGCCGCCGGTGGCGCTCCGTGATCTTCGTCGTCAGTCTCTGGTGATTCTGACGCGGAAGGCGCCGTCCGGGTTCTCGTCCAGGACGCCTATCCGGATGCCGTGGGTGCGGTCGGTGAACGTCTCGCCGGGGCGGAAGGGGGCGTCGGAGAGTTCGGCGTGGACGTTGGGGCGGCGGGTGCAGCCCCCGCTGGCGTGGTCGCTGTCGGCGACCGTCACCGGGCCGTGGCCGGTGTCCACGTCGGACTCGACGCGGTAGACGAGGACGCCCGGCTCGCAGACGGCCTCGTCGTTGCCCTCGCGGGTGCGGACCTCGACGGCGTAGCCGGTGGTGTCGGACAGCGGGACGAAGACGAGCTTGGGGCCGCCGGCGAGGGCCAGCGGGGTGAGCAGGTGCTCGCTGGTGCCGGTGGCGGAGGCGCAGCGGATCTGGTCGTTGTCGAGCCAGCCGAGCTTCCACTTGTGCCAGCCGAGCAGGTCGTTGTTGGCCCCCCAGTCCTCGGACATGATGTCCCAGTGGCCGACCGTGCCGCCGCCGTCGGCGGTGTAGAGGTCGGGGAGGCCGAAGACGTGCCCGTTCTCGTGGGGGAGGACGCGGTAGCCGGTCTCCGCGAAGCTGCCCGAGCCGTCGTCCTGCCGGCTGTAGACGAAGGACGTGTTGGCGAGCGGGACGCCGTCGGCGTAGGGCGCGTCGTCGTTGCCGGAGAAGGTGACGGAGAGGACCGTGTCCAGGGCGGAGGGGCCGGCGTTCGGCGTGACCAGGACGTTGACCAGGTCGTACGCGCTGAAGTCGACCTTCGGGTCGGCCGCCTTCACGATGTCCTCGACGAAGGAGCGGTAGCCCGGCTCGTACGGGGCGCCGCGCTCGATCCCGTACGAGGAGAACGGCCGCGGCATCCGCAGCCAGTCCGGTATCGGCGCGTCTGCGTGGTACTGGAGCCGGCCGTAGGAGCTGACGTGGAACCAGTCCGAGGTCTGCGGGAAGAACTCGCGGAAGCGGGCCATCGCCGTGCCCTCACCGCGGACGTCGGGGAAGTCGACCATGAGCGTGAGGGCGCGGACCTGCCCGGTGGAGCGGGCGAACCCGGGGGCGGTCGGCAGCCCTTCCGACATCTGCACGCCCATGGTGGTGGCGATGCGGCACGGTCCGAGCCGGGTGGTGTCCGGCGCGGCGGCCACCGGGCCGGCCGAGGCCGGTGCGGGCCCGGGGAACGTGGTGCTCGCCGAGACGAGCACGGTGAGCAGAAGGGCCGCGGTCGCCGCGAGGGCGACCGGTCTGCGTATCCGCCGGCGGGTGTGCTGCATGCGGTCGCCTCTCCGGTCGGGGCCAGGTCAGCGGCGTGATGCCGTGCGATCAGCCTGTGCGGAGAGGTGCGGGGGCGCGCGCCGGGTGGACCGATCGTGGGTATCCGGCGACGGAGCGTGGCGTGTGAGCCAGCTCACAGGTGGGGTCGAAATAACCGGGGAGCGTCTCCCCGTTTAGGAGAGAGTTCGATGAAGTGGGGAGTCTTTCCCCGGATCGGATGGGACTCGGCCGGGTCCGTGTGGATTCCGGCGCGGAGTTCGGACGGCTCCTCTCGGCCGGAGGTCGGAGGCCGGTGGCCGGTGGCCGGTGGCCGGTGGAGCAAAGGAACGACGAGGAGGACGTGGCGTGATCCGCGACGACGCAGCAGAAGCTTCCGTGAGCGGGGCTTCCGTGGGCGGGGCTTCCGTGGGTGGGGCTTCCGCGGGTGACACGCCCGCGCGCCGCGTCCCGCGTCCGCGCGCCGACGCCGTGCGCAACCGCGAGCGGCTGGTGGCGGCGGCCCGCGAGATGTTCGTGGAGTTCGGCTGCTCCGTTCCGTACGACGAGATCGCGCGCCGGGCCGGAGTAGGCAACGCCACTCTCTATCGGAACTTTCCCGAGCGGCCCGAACTCGTCCACGAGGTCGTGCTCTCGATCCTCGCCCGGCTCACCGAGCGGGCCGAGCGCGCGGCCGCCGAGGAGGCCGACACCTTCGCCGCCCTCAGCCGCTTCGCGCACGCCGCCGCCGACGAGCGGGTCGGCGCGCTCTGCCCGATGCTCGACGGCACCTTCGACAAGGACCACCCCGATCTCGTCGTCGAGAGCGAGCGCCTGGAGGAGGCCGTGGAGGGCCTCGTCCGGCGGGCGCAGGCGGCCGGACGGCTCCGTCCCGACGTCGGCGTCGGCGACCTGATGGTCGGCGTCTCGCAGCTCACCCGGCCGCTGCCGGGCACCGGCTGCGAGGACTTCGCCCCCTTCGTGCACCGGCACCTCCAGCTCTTCCTCGACGGCCTGGAGGCGCCCGCCCGCTCCGAGCTGCCGGGGGCGGCGGCGACCTTGGAGGACCTGAGGCGCGACGCCTGACGGGACCCGCTCCTCCGCCCGGCTGCCTTCCCGGCCGCTCCTCCAGCCCGTTGCCTCCAGATCCCTCGTAGAACTTCAGAACTCCAGAACCCCAGAACCCGGGAACCCGGAACCCCGGAGCTCACGAACTTCAGAACCGCAGAACCCCAAAACCCCAGAACTTCAGAGTCTTCTCAGCCCAAGAACGTCCTTTTTCTTCGCTTACGCACCAAGAGGTGGCTACCCCCATGCCCGGAACAGCCGAGACCGCCCGGTCGACGGCCGCCCTTCAGCCCGACCCCGGTCGCTGGAAGGCCCTCGTCTTCATCGCCCTCGCCCAGCTGATGGTCGTGCTCGACGCGACCATCGTGAACATCGCCCTCCCCTCCGCCCAGCAGGACCTCGGCATCTCGGACGGCAACCGGCAGTGGGTCATCACGGCCTACGCCCTCGCCTTCGGCGGTCTGCTGCTCTTCGGTGGCCGCATCGCCGACCTCTGGGGCCGCAAGCGCACCTTCGTCGTCGGTCTGATCGGCTTCGCCGCGGCCTCCGCCCTCGGCGGAGCCGCGACCGGCGAGGCCATGATGCTCGGGGCCCGCGCGCTCCAGGGCGCCTTCGGCGCGCTGCTCGCGCCCGCCGCGCTCTCGCTGCTCGCGGTGACCTTCACCGACGCCAAGGAGCGCGCCAAGGCCTTCGGCATCTACGGCGCGATCGCCGGCGGCGGCGGCGCCGTGGGCCTGATCCTCGGCGGCTTCCTCACCGAGTACCTGAACTGGCGCTGGACCTTCTTCGTCAACATCCCGTTCGCGATCGTCGCCGCCGTCGGCGCGTACCTCGTGATCCGCGAGCCGGCCGGCGGCCGCAACCGCTCCGCGCTCGACATCCCCGGCGTGATCCTCTCGACCCTCGGTCTCGTCACGCTCGTCTACGGCTTCACCCGCGCCGAGTCCGAGGGCTGGAGCGACGCCGGCACGATCGGCCTGTTCGTGGGATCGGCGGTGCTGCTGGGCGCCTTCGTGCTCGTCGAGGCGAAGGTCAAGAGCCCGCTGCTGCCGCTCCGCGTCCTCACCGAGCGCAACCGCGGCGGCGTCTACCTCTCGCTCGGCCTCGCCGTCATCGCGATGTTCGGCCTCTTCCTCTTCCTGACCTACTACCTCCAGATCGTGCAGGGGTACTCGCCGGTCAAGACGGGCTTCGCGTTCCTGCCCATGATCGCGGGCATGATCATCGGCTCGACCCAGATCGGCACGCGGCTGATGACCCGGGTCCCGCCGCGGCTGCTCATGGCCCCCGGCTTCCTGACCGCGGCCGTCGGCATGCTGCTCCTGACGCAGCTGGAGGTCGGCACCTCGTACGCCGGTCTCATCCTTCCCGCGCAGCTGCTGCTCGGCCTCGGCATGGGCACCGCGTTCATGCCGGCCATGTCGCTCGCGACGCACGGCGTGGACCCGAAGGACGCCGGGGTGGCCTCCGCGATGGTGAACACCTCGCAGCAGGTCGGCGGCGCCATCGGTACGGCCCTGCTCAACACGATCGCCGCCTCGGCGACGACCGCGTACCTCGTCGACCACGCGGCCGGCGCGACCACCCCGGCCGCCCAGAAGCTGCTCCAGCTCCAGGGCATGGTCGAGGGCTACACCGCCGCGATCTGGTGGGCGGTCGGCATCCTCGTCGTCTCCGCGGCCATCGCGGCCGTGCTGATCACCACCGGGAAGCCGGACACGGGCGTGGTCGCGGGCGGCTCCGGCGCGGGCGCCGAGGACGAGGTGAAGGTTCCGGTCATCGCGCACTGACCCCGGCCAAGGCGCTCACCCGCGGCACGTCCCCCCTGCCCTGGTTCCGCTCAGCGGAGCCAGGGCAGGTCCGCGTCCGGGTCCGTCGGCTCCAGGCCCTCCGCCATCACCCGCATGATCGTGCCGAGCTGGTCGACCTGCTCGGGGCTGAGCCGGTCGAACATCGCCTGCCGCACCGCCGCCACGTGCCCGGGCGCGGTCCGCCGCAGCACCTCCAGGCCCTCCTCGGTGAGCTGCGCGAACTGGCCGCGCTTGTCGGAGGGGCAGTCCTCGCGCCGCACCCAGCCGTTCTTCTCCAGGCGGGCGACGGCGTGCGAGAGCCGGGAGCGGGTGATCTTGGCGCTCTTCGCCAGCTCGGTCATGCGGAGCCGGCGGCGCGGGGCCTGGGAGAGCTGGACGAGCAGGCCGTAGTAGACGTGCGGCATGCCCGCGTCGCGCTGCAACTGGCGGTCGAGGTGATCCTCCAGGAGCGTGGTGGCGTGGAGGTACGAGCGCCAGACGCGCTGTTCGCCGTCGCTGAGCCAGCGCGGTCCGGGTTCGGTCCTGTCTCCCATGTCACCCATCGTACGACCCATTCTTGAAAGTTGAACTATGTAGGTTTACGCTGCATGCATCAGCTTGAAGTTTCAAGAACTTCTCGCGTGTCTGCCGGACGAGGAGGCGTCACCATGGTCGCCACACAGGAACGGATGCCCGCGCTCTACCTGTCCCACGGTGCCCCGCCGCTCGCCGACGACCCCGTCTGGCCCGGCGAGCTCGCCGCCTGGTCGGCCGGGCTGCCCCGGCCCAAGGCGATCCTCATGGTCTCCGCCCACTGGGAGGAGGCCCCGCTCGCCCTCGGCGCCACCGAGACGATCCCCCTCGTGTACGACTTCTGGGGCTTCCCCGAGCATTACTACCGGGTACGGTACGACGCCCCCGGTGCGCCCGCGCTCGCCGAGGCGGTCCGCAAGCTGCTGCGCGCCCCCGGAACGCCCGTGCAGGACATCCCCGACCGGGGCCTCGACCACGGCGCGTACGTGCCGCTCGTCGAGATGTACCCCGGCGCGGACATCCCGGTCCTCCAGATCTCCATGCCGACCCTGGACCCGCGCCGGCTCATGGACATCGGCCGCAGGCTCGCCCCGCTGCGCGACGAGGGCGTGCTGATCGTCGGCAGCGGCTTCTTCACCCACAACCTCGCCGCCCTCCGCCACACCGGCGGCGGTGTGCCGGGCTGGTCCGCCGAGTTCGACGCCTGGGGGCGCGAGGCCCTCGCCGCCCAGGACGTGGACGCCCTGCTCGACTTCGAGTACAAGTCCCCGGCCGGCCGCCTCGCCCACCCCCGTACGGAGCACTTCGCCCCGCTCTTCGTCACGATGGGCGCGGCGGACGCGGCCGGCGACCTCGACGCCGAACGGTCGGTCATCGACGGCTTCTGGATGGGCCTGGCGAAGCGGTCGGTGCAGTTCGGCTGAGTGCAGCGCATGGAGTGTGCCGCTATCCGGGCAGTTCGGCTGAGTGGAGCGCATGGAGTGCGGCGCTATCCGTACGCGGGAGGGTTCAGCTCCACCGCGCGGAGGGCGGCGGCCAGCGCGAGCTCGTCGCCGACGTCCAGCGCGGTGTCGGCGAGCTTGATCGTGTGGTCGTCGCCGTGTGCCGCCGCCCGCGCGAAGACCTCCTCCGCGGTGAGGCCGGCCGGCGCGTACGCGACGGCTTCCCGCGGCGTGTACGCGGCCGTCACCACCGCCGAGGCCGACCAGGCCGCCGCCAGGCTCGCCGCCCACAGCTCACGGGGAAGGGCCGGCAGCGTCCGCAGGACGGCGTTGGGCGCGGTCGCCGCGTGCACCAGCATGATCGGCTCGCCGTGCCCGTGCGTCGCGTACCGGTGGACGGCCGCCGTCACCAGCTCCGCCAGCCGCTCCCGCGCCGCCTCCGGCTCGGTCTCCGTGCCCCAGGCGGGGACGGCCGTCAGCTGCGCGAACCGGTCCCTGAACCCGCCTTCCTGCTCGGGGACCCGAGGTACGGCGGCGAGCGCGCCGGCCGCGTCCGGCGCGGCGGGCAGCAGGGTGAGCGGCGGCAGCGGCTGGTGGCGGGCGGCCCAGTAGCCGAGCGCGTGCGCCAGCTCGGCCCGCCGGGGCGCCGTCTCCCCGCCGGGCGCCAGCAGGGTTCGTACGGCGTGCCCGGTGCGGATCACCGGGTGCGTGGCGCCGCCCGCGATGCCGGGCAGCAGGCGCGGCCACCACTCGGCCAGCACCTCCCGCCAGGGCCGGTCGGCCAGCTCGCGGGCGAAGTACCGCGCCCAGTCGGTGATCCGCCGCGGATCGCCCAGCGCCTCCTGCCAGTTCCCGGCGGTGACCGGGGCGTACGGGGCGGGCGCCTCCTCCAGCTTCGGCGCGTAGGCGTCCAGCCAGCGGTGCACGGAGGCGGTGTGCCCGTTCCGGGTCAGCGCCTCCACCGCCATGGGCGCGTGGTTGGTGAGCCAGCCGTTCCGCTCGGGTCCGGTGGTGTGGAGCCGTTCGAGTGCCTCGTCGAGGATGCCGGTGGTGTCCATGGAGGGGACGGTAGGGCGGCGCCGGGGTGGGCCGTAACGGGCTCGGGACCTACACCGGGGGGCGGACCCGGGCTCGGTCGCAGGTCCGGTGAGGCAACTTCCGGCCGCCGTCCGGCGTCGTATGGAGAGGGAAGGGCAGACGGCCAGTGATGTGACGGCCGTCTCACCGACAGTGCGGTCGGCGAAGGCCCGGAGGGGCGTCCCGTCGCCTCTGACCTGCGGATCCGCACCGATCGCGAGCCGTAGGGGCGGGGCGCGGGCCGCGCAGGATACTGCATGATCGCGAAAATCCTGAGCCTCCAGGGAATTCTGTCCCGATTCCGGTCGTTGTTTCCGTCGGATGCAGGGCACCCGGAAGGGTGTCGCGACCTACTCAGCAAGGGAGCACGCATGGCAACCCGTGCCGTCGCCCGTCGTCAGTCCACCGCCAAGAGCGGGGGCGGCCGGGCAAGCAGCGTTCGCGCCGTGGGCGGGGAGATCGCCGACCGCGACCTGGTCGGCATGTACCTCGACGAGATCGCGCGCACGCCCCTGCTCGACGCCGCCAAGGAGGTCGAGCTCTCCCAGGCCATCGAGGCGGGCGTGTACGCCCAGCAGATCCTCGACGGCGAGGTGGAGGACAGCGAGGCGGGCGGGGCGACCCGCGAGGAGCTGGAGGCGCTGGCCGCCGAGGGCGAGCGCGCCAAGGACCTCTTCATCAAGTCCAACCTGCGGCTCGTCGTCGCCGTGGCCCGGCGCTACCCCCGCAGCGGGCTGCCCCTGCTCGACCTGATCCAGGAGGGGAACGCGGGCCTGGTGCGCGCGGTCGAGAAGTTCGACTACGCGAAGGGCTTCAAGTTCTCCACGTACGCCACGTGGTGGATCCGCCAGGCCATCACCCGGTCCATCGCCGACCAGTCCCGCACCATCCGTCTCCCCGTCCACCTCGTGGAGGAGCTGGGCCGGATCCGCCGGGTCCAGCGCGAGTTCAACCGCGAGCACGGGCGCGAGCCGGAGCCCGCGGAGGTCGCGGAGGAGCTGGGCTCGACCCCGGAGCGGGTCACGGACGTCCTGGACTGGGCGCGGGACCCGGTCTCGCTGAACATGTCGGTCGACGACGAGGGCGAGACGCAGTTCGGCGACCTGCTGGAGGACACGTCGGCGATCTCGCCGGAGCAGTCCGTCCTCACGCTGCTGCGCAGCGAGGAGCTCGACGACCTCATCGACAAGCTCGACCACCGCACGGCGTCCATCATCCGGATGCGGTACGGCATCGAGGACGGGCGCGAGCGGACGCTGACGGAGGTCGGCAAGGAGCACGGCCTCACCCGTGAGCGGATCCGCCAGATCGAGAAGCACGCGCTCCTGGAACTGAAGAAGATGGCGCGCGACACGGGCTTCGACGCGGTGGCCTAGGACGGCCGGCGAGGGGGCGGTCCCGGCTGTGCGCCGGGACCGCCCCCCCCTCCGCCGCACCCCCGGCGGCAGCGGAGCGGCGGCACCGGCGCGGGGGGCCCCCCCGGGGGCGCCCGGCCAGCCACACCACCTCGACCCGGGCCCAAAACCCGGGTACGAAACGCAACCCCCCATGGCCGCCGCCCCCCCCCCCCCGGCGGCGGGGCGCGCGCGGGGGGGGGGGGGGGGGGGGGCGCCCCCCCCCGGCGCCCCGGCCCGCCCCCCCCCCCCCGCCGCCCCCTGGTCAGGTGAGGGAGGCCGTCAGGCGGGTCGTCAGGTGGTGGAGGTGGGTGCGCAGGGCGTCGGGGGCCCGCACCTTGAAGGGGGCGTCCGTCAGGGCCAGGCGGATCGCCAGCCAGTCGACCGAGTCGGTGACGCGGGCGCGCAGGCGGCACGTGTCGGGCCCGGTCGCGACGGGCGCCAGATGCGCCGGCAGCCGCCCCGCGACCGTCTCGGCGGGCGCCTCGAAGGTGACGTCCAGCTCCAGCTCCTCCCCCTGCGACCGTGACATCGACCGCAGCAGGTACGCCGCCGCGTCGCCCTCCGGCAGCTCCCGCGGCGTGAAGCGCGCGCCGGTCGCCAGCGGGTCGGTGACGCGGTCGACGCGGAAGACACGCCAGTCCTCGCGCCCGAGGTCGTACGCGACGAGGTACCAGCGCCAGCCCGTCGACACCAGCCGGTACGGCTCGACGAGCCGCTTCGTCTCGGCGCCGTCGGCCGCGCGGTAGGCGAACCGCAGCCGCTCGCGGCCGGTGACCGTGCCCGCGAGCGCCGTCAGCGTCGAGGGTGCGACGGTGGCGCCGTCGCCGCGCGTCAGCGGCAGGGTCGCGTTCTGGAGCGTCGAGACCCGGTGCCGCAGCCGCGCCGGAAGCACCTGCTCCAGCTTGGCCAGGGCCCGTACCGACGCCTCGTCGACGCCCTCGATGGCGTGCCCCGCGCCGGCCCGGAGGCCGACGGCGATGGCGACGGCCTCCTCGTCGTCGAGGAGCAGCGGGGGCATCGCCGTACCGGCGACGAGCCGGTAGCCGCCGATCGCCCCCTTGGTCGCCTCGACGGGATAGCCGAGGTCACGGAGCCGGTCGATGTCGCGGCGGATCGTGCGCGGGGAGACCGAGAGCCGGTCGGCGAGCTCGCTGCCGGGCCACTCGCGCGGGGTCTGGAGGAGCGAGAGCAGATTGAGGAGTCGTGCCGGGGAATCCGTCATGCCAGCATCATGCTCGGCAATTAGGACGTCATCTGGCCTACATCACTCTTATGGTCCTCTTATGAGCGCACACGAGACCGAAGCCGCCACGGGGGCGGACAGCACCACCACGGGGGACAGCAAGCGCTGGATCGCCCTGGCCATCGTCATGACGGCCGCCTTCATGGACCTGGTCGACGCCACGATCGTGAACATCGCGATCCCCAGCATCGAGCAGGACCTCGGCACCACGACCACCGCGATCCAGTGGATCACCGCCGGCTACGCGCTGGCCTTCGCCGCCGGCCTCATCACCGGCGGCCGCCTCGGCGACATCTACGGCCGCAAGCGGCTCTTCCTCCTCGGCACGGCCGGCTTCACCGTCGCCTCCGCGCTGTGCGGCCTCGCCGCCAGCCCGGAGATGCTGGTCGCCTCCCGCCTCCTCCAGGGCGCGATGGCGGCGATGATGGTGCCGCAGGTGCTGTCGATCGTCCACGTCACCTTCCCGGCGCACGAGCGCGGCAAGGTCTTCGGCCTCTTCGGCGCCATCGTCGGCCTGGGCGCGGTCTCGGGCCCCCTGCTGGGCGCGCTGCTCACCGAGTGGAACATCGCCGGCCTGGAATGGCGCCCGATCTTCCTCATCAACCTGCCGGTGGGCGTCGCCGCCCTCATCCTCGGGCGCAAGTTCATCACCGAGTCGAAGGCGCCGAAGGCGCTCCGCCTCGACCTCGTCGGCGTCGTCCTCGTCACCGCCGCGCTGCTCCTGCTGATCTACCCGCTGACCCGCGGCCGCGAGCTGGACTGGCCGCTCTGGGGCCACCTGATGATGGCGGCCAGCCCGGTGGTCTTCGCGGTGCTCGTCGCGTACGAGCGGTACAAGACGAAGAAGGACGGCTCGCCGCTCGTCGAGCTGTCGCTGTTCAAGGTGAAGTCGTTCGCGGCCGGCATCGCGGTGCAGCTGACCTTCGGCATCGTGCTCGGCATCTTCTTCCTGGTGTGGACGCTCTACATGCAGCTCGGCCTCGGCTGGACCGCCCTCCACGCGGGCCTGACCGGGGTGCCGTTCTCGATCGCGGTCTCCGCGGCGGCCGGCCTGTCGGTGCAGCTGCTCGTCCCGCGCTTCGGCCGCAAGGTCCTCCAGGCGGGCGCGCTGACCATGGCCGCGGGCATCCTGCTGTACTTCTTTGCCGCCGGGCGGTACGGGGCGGAGATCGCGTCCTGGCAGATGATCCCGGCGCTCGTGGTGATGGGTCTCGGCATGGGCCTGATCGTGGCGCCGCTGACCGACGCGGTGCTGTCCGAGGTCCCCAAGGAGCACGCGGGCTCGGCCTCCGGCCTGATCAACATGACGGGCCAGATGGGCAACGCGATCGGCCTCGGCCTGGTGTCGGTCGTCTTCTTCGGCACCTTCGACGAGGAGCGGCTGAAGACGGCCCCGCAGGAGATCACGACGGCCTTCACGGACGCCTTCCGCAACTCCCTCGGCTGGGCGGCCGTGGTCCTCGCCGGGATCTTCCTGGTGATGTTCGCCCTGCCGGCCCGGCCCAAGCAGCACCTGGAGGGCGGCGCGGGCGAGGACGAGCCCGGAGCGGTCGAGAAGGAGCCCGCGCTCGTCTCCTGACCCACCGCGCGCACGGACGAAGGGCCCCGGTCTCCCGACCGGGGCCCTTCGCCGTGTCCCCGGCGGGCGGAGGGTTCAGACGACGCGGGAGCGGGCCTCCATCGCTCCGCGGGCCGCGGCCTCCGACTCGTACACCTCGCACATGTGCCGGCCGTCGGGGGTGGCCGTGTGCTCGACCTCCCAGAGGCTCAGCTCGCTGCCGTCGAGGAGCAGGAACTGGTGCTCGTACAGGGTGAAGCCGGCGTCCCGGCCGCCCTCGACGGGGCAGTTCCGGCCGAAGACCTGGGTGATGTGGTGGGCGAAGGCGATGCGCAGCCGGCGGGCCGTCCGCTCGGTGGGGCGGTCCGCGTTCTCCGCGCGGCGCAGGACCCGGCGGGCGTGGTCCGCCGAGTTGTCCGGCACGTACATCCGGGGCTGGGCGGGTATCGGGCGGGCCAGCAGCGCGCTCAGCGCCGCCAGGTCGTCGTCGTCCCCGAGCGGACGCCCGTCGGCCCGCTCCACGGTCCACCCCGGCAGTGGGCCCGCGGGGAGCCGGGACGCGGCGAGCCGCGCCTCCGCCTCCTCCGTGTACAGCTCGTGCTGCTCGGTGCCGTCCCGGCCCGCGTTGTGCACGAGCTCCCACAGGGTGAGGGCGCTGCCGTCGGCCAGCAGGTAGGCGTGGCGGTAGGTGGAGCGGTGGAGCGAGGAACCGTGGTGCGAGGAGTGCAGCGCGGTGGAGTGGGCGAGCGCCGACTCCAGGCGCTCCACCATCGCGTCGGGCAGGTCGAAGGAGTTGAGCGCCCGGCCGAGAAGCCGCTCGACGTGCGTCTCGGTCGTCTCGTACGGATCGTGGTGATCCCGAGGATCGTTCAAGAGGGTCTCCAGGCCGTCGCCGCATGTCACTTGGTGCTTGCTTAACGTAGTCCCTGGGTCCGACAACGGGTCGGGGTTACGGAAAACGAGGGGTGGGCGACGGAAGTTCCCGCCCTCGCGCCGCCCTCCAACTCCCTTGCGGTTACCGGGAGTACGGGTCCTGGGGGAGGCCGTAGAGCTCCGCGTACGAGGGGAAGTCGCCGCCCGGGCCGCGCTGCCCTCCGGGGGCGGCCAGCACCGCGCGGACGATCGCCCGGGTCACCAGATCGGCACCGGCCGCGAGGACCTCGTTCAGGGCGAGCGGCCCCGGCGCGGCCGGCAGCTCCCGGGCGCCGGTGGCGAGCGCGAAGACCGTGTCGCCGTCGTTCATCAGGTGCACCGGCCGGATCGCCCGGGCGATGCCGTCGTGCGCCGTCCCCGCCACCTTCTGGGCCTGGGCGCGGGTCAGGACCGCGTCCGTGGCGACCACCGCCAGGGTGGTGTTCAGCGGCGGCCGGACCGAGGCCGCGCGGGCCTCGGCGAGCCGCCGCACCGCCGCCTCGTGCACCGCGCGCGACGGGCGGGCGGGCCCGTCGACACCGGCGGGACCCTCCTCGAAGAGGCTGCCGTACAGCACGCCGGTCGCCGGATCCACCGCCGAACCGACCGCGTTCACCACCGCCAGGGCGGCCACCGTGACGCCGGACTCCAGCCGCAGGCTCGCCGTGCCGACCCCGCCGCGCATCCCGCCGACGACCGCCCCCGTACCGGCGCCGACCGCGCCCGCCGCCACGCGCGCGTGGTCCCCGGACGCCTCCGCCGCCTCCACCGCGGCCCGGCCGGTCGCGGCGTCCGGGCGGGCCGCGAAGTCCCCGCCCCGGCCCAGGTCGAAGACGCACGCGGCCGGGACCACCGGCACCACGTGCGCCGGATCGGGACCGACCCGGACCCCGCGCCGCCGCTCCTCCAGCCAGGCCATCACCCCCGCGGCCGACTCCAGGCCGTAGGCGCTGCCGCCGGTCAGCACGAGGGCGTCGATCCGCTGGACCACGTTCCTCGGGTCGAGGGCGTCGGTCTCGCGGGTGCCCGGGCCCCCGCCGCGTACGTCCACGGCGGCCACCGCCCCGCCCTCCTGGGCGAGCACCACAGTGGTCCCCGACAGCGCCCGCGGCCCCGCCACGCGCGCGTGGCCCACCCGAATACCGGGCACGTCGGTCAGTCCGTCGGGGGAGAGCCACTCAGCTGTCATGTCCCCTTCCTACCGCAGAAGGGGCGGACCCACCTCAGGAGGCAAGGGCCCCACAGGGCGGAACAGAAAGGAACGGGCCGCCTCGGGGGGAGGGGCCCCACAGGGCGGAGCAGGAGAGAGCGGGCCGCCTCAGGAGGCGCGGGCGGTCCCGGCGGGCGGATTCCCGGCGCCCGGATTCCCGGCGGCCGGATTCCGCGCCGTGAGCGTCACACCGACCGCGACCGTGGCCGCCGCCACCAGACCGGCCGCGAGCACCGCCCAGCGGCCCGCGAACGAACACATCAGGATCACGAACGCCGACCCCGGCAGCACCGCCTGCTGGGCGATGCCCACCTTGAAGTAGCGGGCGTGCAGCAGCCACACCGACAACAGGAAGACCGCCGTCGGGATCGTCACCGAAGCCGAGGCGGCGAGCGTGCTGATGTGCGCCTTGCCGACGGACTGCTCGACCGCGATCTCCAGACCCGCGCCGATCGCCGCCGCCGACATGAAGATCACGTAGTGGCCGTACCCCCACAGGAAGCCCCGCCGGCTGTCCGTCAGCCGGTCGTGCGCCGGCACCACGAAGTAGATCCACCAAGCCGCGAAGACGATGAGCAGCCCGCCCGCCGCGATCGGCAGCAGCTCGTTCAGGGCGTCGTGCTCCACCACCCCCGACCTCACCGCCACCGTCGCCGCCGCCACCGACTCGCCCAGCACGATGATCGTGAACAGGCCGTACCGCTCCGCGATGTGATGCGGATGCCAGGTGCTCGGCGCGGCCTTCTCCGCGTACACCGGCACCGAGAGCTCCGCCAGCGCCAGCACCAGGAACACCCACGGCAGCGCCCCGTCCGGCACGAACAGCAGCGCCAGCCAGCCCAGCTGCACCGCGAGCACCCCGCCCGCGTACCGCCGGCACATCCTCCGCTCCTCCGCCGACACGGCGTGGTGCCCGGCCCGCAGCCACTGCGAGGCGAGCGCCACCCGCATCACCAGATAGCCCAGGTAGACGACGAGGAAGTCGTGCTCCTCGAACGCGCGCGACACGCCCGCGGCCAGGATCAGCACACCCGCGATCTGAACGAGCGTCACGACCCGGTACAGCACGTCGTCGTTGTCGTAGGCCGAGGCGAACCACGAGAAGTTCATCCACGCCCACCAGATGGCGAAGAACACCATCGCGTAGCTGACCACCCCCTCGCCCGCGTGCCCCTCCGCCACCGCGTGCACGAGCGCCGCGCCCGCCTGGGCGACGGCGACCACGAAGCACAGGTCGAAGAAGAGCTCCAGCGGTGTGGCGGTCCGGTGCGACTCCTCACGGGAGCGCGCGGTCAGCGGCAGGAAGGGTTGCGTCATGCAGCCAGCACAGCAGAGCCGCGCCCCACCGCTCTCAAGCCACGCGGAGCGGTACGGCCTCCGGGAACGCCACCGCCCCGTAGCGGGCCGCCACCAGCCGCGCCAGCCGAGGATGGTCCGCCAGCGGAGCCGACACCGCGTACGCCCCCGGCACCCCCTCCAGAGCGCGGGAGAACCGGCCCGGCGCCAGCAGATGCGCAGCGACCGCCACCCGCCGGAAACCGTCCCCACGCGCGCGTGCCACCGCCTCCGCCGGACCGGGCGCGGCCGCCGAGCAGTACGCCACCGTCACCGGCACCGGAAGGAGCCGCCCCAGCTGCTCCGCCGCCACCAGCGTCCCGTCGTTCCCGCCCGGACGGGAGGAGCCGGCCCCCGCGACGACGACCGCGTCCGCCGGGCCGCCCGCCGCCCGCTCGGCGGCGCGCAGCCGCTCGTACAGCGCCAGCGCCACCGCGCTCTCGCCCCGCAGCCCCGGCGTCAC
The DNA here is from genome assembly GCF_042873895.1 of Streptomyces sp. NPDC004435. Classification (NCBI taxonomy): domain Bacteria; kingdom Bacillati; phylum Actinomycetota; class Actinomycetes; order Kitasatosporales; family Streptomycetaceae; genus Streptomyces; species Streptomyces sp. NPDC004435. The sequence goes on from NZ_JBIAMB010000012.1 coordinate 137,795, forward strand.
GGCGCAGTCGAACCGCCGGGCCACGGCCGGCACGTCCACCGTGCGGTGATAGCCGTCGCCCAGCAGCAGCGGCACGACGACCGCCCCCGGCCGGCCGGCCAGCACCGACGGAAGCGAGGGAAGCTGGTGGTCGAGGTGCGCCACGGTGACCGGCGCCCCCGTCAGGCGCCGTACGGCCGCCGCCAGCCGGGCCGTGGTCGCCGCCGCCTCGGGGACGGCGCTCCCGTGCGCCGCGAGGACGAGCTCACGCATCCTGCCGCTCCTTCCGGTCCGGTCGCCACGGCTCCCGGGGGTGCACCGTCCCCGGGAGTCGCCGACGGTCGGGCCCGGACCGGCGGTGTCGTACGTCGCCCGGACCCGCACCCCACGCTAGGCCCGCGACCGCCGCCGCCACCCCCGCCGTTCGGCCCCGCCGCGAGGGCCACAAGTCCCCTCTCCTCGGGCCTTTCCCGGGCCGGCGGGCGCCCCGCGCCGCCCTACCGTCGAAGACACGGATCCCCCACCACCCGGAGCCACCATGTCCTCCAGCCCGTCCCTCGTCCTCGTCGGCCACGGCATGGTCGGCCACCGGCTCCTGGAGGCCCTCGCCGAGCGAAAGGCACTCGCGGGCGGGGGCTCGCCCGCCGACGGGCGCGGGCTCGACGCCCCGACCGCCCCGACGACGACCGACCGCCCCGACGCGACCGACCGGACCACCCCGACCGACCGGACCACCCCGACGACGACCGACCACCCCGCCCCGACCGGCCCCGCCGCCGCACCCGGCTGGCGCGTCACCGTCCTGGCCGAGGAGGACGTGCCCGCGTACGACCGCGTCCACCTCTCCTCCGTCTTCGCCGGCACCGCCCCCGAACACCTCGGCCTCACCGAACCCGGCTTCCTCGCCGACCACGGCATCGACCTGCGGCTCGGCGACCCGGCCGAACACATCGACACCACCGCCCGCACCGTCACCACCACCTCCGGCACCGTCGTGCCCTACGACGCGCTGGTCCTCGCCACCGGCTCGTACCCCTTCGTCCCGCCGATCCCCGGCGCCGACGCCCCCGGCTGCTTCACGTACCGCACCCTCTACGACGTGGACGCCCTCACCGCCTACGCCGAACACGCCAGGACCGGCGTCGTCATCGGCGGCGGACTGCTCGGCCTGGAGGCGGCGGGCGCCCTGCGCACCCTCGGACTCGCCACCCACGTCGTCGAGTTCGCGCCCCGCCTGATGCCCCTCCAGGTCGACGACGGCGGCGCGGCCGCCCTGCGGGCCACCATCGAGTCGATGGGCGTGGCCGTGCACACCGGCGTCGGAGCCACCCGGGTCGAGACGGACGCCGACGGCCGCACCACCGCCCTCACCCTCTCGAACGGCGAACGGATCCCCGCCGACCTCGTCGTCTTCTCCGCCGGCGTGCGCCCCCGCGACCGGCTCGCCCGCGAGGCCGGGCTCGCCGTCGGCGACCGCGGCGGCGTCGCCGTCGACCCGCACTGCCGCACCACCGACCCCTGCGTGTACGCGATCGGCGAGTGCGCCCAGACCTCCGACGGACGCGTCTACGGCCTGGTCGCCCCCGGCTACCAGATGGCCGAGACCGTCGCCGACCAGCTCGCCGGCGACGGCGCGACGGAGTTCACCGGCGCGGACACCTCCACCAAGCTGAAGCTGATGGGCGCCGACGTGGCCTCCTTCGGCGACCCCTTCGCCGGCGACGCGGAAGCCACCGAGCTCGTCTTCTCGGACGGCCGCGAGGGCGTCTACAAGAAGCTGCTCCTCGGCCCGGACGGGCGACTGCTCGGCGGCATCCTGGTCGGCGACGCCGAGGCGTACGGCTCGCTGAAGCCGCACGCCGGGCGGCGGCTGCCCGCCCCGCCCGAAGCCTTCCTCCTGCCCGCCGCGGCCGGCACCGCCGCGCTCCCGGGCGCCGACGCCCTCCCCGACGACGCGGTCGTCTGCTCCTGCCACAACGTCACCAAGGGCGCCGTGAGCGCGGCGATCGCCGAGCACGGCCTCACCGACATCGGCGGGATCAAGCGCTGCACCAAGGCGGGCACCGGCTGCGGCGGCTGCGCCACCACCCTCCAGGCCGTCCTCGACGCCGCCGGCGTCGAGAAGCGCCGCGGCCTGTGCGAGCACTTCCCCGAGCTCACCCGGCCCGAGCTGTACGAACGGGTCCGCACCGAGCACATCCGCTCCTTCACCGAACTGATGGAGCGGTACGGGGCGGGAGGCGCCGGCTGCACCGTCTGCAAGCCCGTCGTCGCCAACGTCCTCGGCACCCTCGCCCCCGAACTCGGCCTGCGGCACGTCCTGGAGGGCGAACAGGCCACGCTCCAGGACTCCAACGACCTCTTCCTCGCCAACCTCCAGAAGGACGGCACCTACTCCGTCGTCCCCCGCGTCCCCGGCGGCGAGATCACCGCCGAACAGCTCATCGCCATCGGCGAGACGGCCCGCGACCACGGCCTCTACAGCAAGATCACCGGCGGTCAGCGGATCGACCTCTTCGGCGCCCGCAAGGAGGACCTGCCGGCGATCTGGCGCCGGCTCCTCGCGGCCGGCTTCGAGTCCGGACAGGCGTACGGCAAGTCGCTGCGGACCGTGAAGTCCTGCGTGGGCGCCAGGTTCTGCCGCTTCGGACAGGGCGACTCGGTGCAGCTCGCCATCGACCTGGAGCTCCGCTACCGGGGCCTGCGCGCCCCGCACAAGATCAAGGGCGGGGTCTCGGGCTGCCTGCGCGAGTGCGCGGAGGCCCGCGGCAAGGACCTCGGCGTCATCGCCACCGCCGGCGGCTGGAACCTGTACGTCTGCGGCAACGGCGGCGCCACCCCCCGCCACGCCGACCTGCTCGCCTCCGACCTGTCGGCCGCCGCGCTCTTCGCCCTCATAGACCGCTTCCTCATGTACTACCTCCGGACCGGCGAACGCCTGGAGCGCACCTCGGCCTGGCTCGAACGGCTCGGCGGCTCGGGCGCGGGCATCGCCCACCTCAAGGACGTGCTGATCGAGGACTCGCTCGGCATCGGCGCCGAGCTGGAGGCGCAGATGGAACGGCACGCGGCCGCGTACCGCGACGAGTGGCAGGCCGTCCTGGACGACCCGGGGGCCCTCGCCCGCTTCGCCCCGCACGTGACCGGCGTCGAGTTCCTGGAGCCGGGACGCGGACGCGCGGCGGTGCTGGCGGACGGGACGGAGGCGGCGCTCTTCAAGGACGCGGAGGGCGCGGTGTACGCGGTGGGCAACCGGGACCCGTACTCGGGCGCCGACGTCATCGCCGACGGCATCATGGGCAGCCGCGACGGTGTGCCGGTGGTGGCCTCCCCGATGCACAAGCAGGAGTTCGACCTGCGCACCGGCGCGAGCCTGGACGACCCGGAGGTCGCGCTGCCGCTGCTCCCGGTGCCGGAGGTGCCGAGCGCCGGCCGCGGCTGAGCCGTACGGGAGCGGCGCGGGCGTACGGGAGCGGCGCGGCCGTAGGGCTCAGCCGCGGCCGTGCGGCTCAGCCGCGGCCGTACGGGGAGCCGTGCGGCCGTACGGAATCCGTACGAGGCCCGCGCAGCCGTACAGGAGCCGTGCGGCCCCCCGTACCCGAGGCCCTTCCCCGCCCCCCCGAACTGCCCCCGGCCCGCCCCGACGGCCCCACACCCCTTCCAGGGGCCGTCGCACGGCCCGGGGGCACCCCCTTCCCCGCCCTCACTCCCACCACTCCCGCCCGCCCCGATGGCCCGTCAGACCCGCGCCCACCGGGACCTAGGACCGCTCAGGGACCCGACCTAGGCCCGCCCCCCGTCGCGACCATCGGCACTGACGACGCCCCTCCACCGAGGAGCAGCCTGGAAAGGCAAGGAAGAAGCCTCGAAAGGGCTCGTAAACGTCAGGGAAGTCAGGGAAGCGCCATGAGTTCCGTAGTCCAGGACAGCAGAACGACGGGCGGGTCGCCCGCCTCGTACGACACGGAGCAGTACCGCCCCGGCCGGACCATCAACGACTGGGAGCCGGAGAACGAGCTCTTCTGGAAGTCGATCGGCAAGAAGGTCGCCAACCGCAACCTGTGGATCGCGGTCCCCGCCCTCCTCGTTGCCTTCGTCGTCTGGCAGGTCTGGTCGGTCACGGCGACCAACCTGAAGGACGTCGGCTTCGGCTTCTCGACCTCGCAGCTGTTCTGGCTGACGGCCATCCCCGGCCTGACCGGCGGAACGGCCCGCATCCTCTACACCTTCCTCGGCCCGATGATCGGCCAGCGGCGGTTCACCGCCCTGTCGACCGTCGTCCTCGTGGTGCCGCTGATCTGGCTGGGCATCGCGATCCAGGACCCGACCACCCCGTACACCGTGATGGTCGTCATCGCCGCCCTCTGCGGCATCGGCGGCGCGAACTTCGCCTCCTCCCTCGCCAACATCGGCTTCTTCTTCCCCAAGGCGAAGAAGGGCAGCGCGACCGGCATCAACGGCGGTCTCGGCAACCTCGGCGTCTCCGTCGTCCAGCTGCTGACCCCGATCGTCATCACCTGGTCGACGATCGCGATCGGCTCCGCCCAGCACAAGGCCGACGGCACCCCCGTCCACCTCCAGAACGCCGCCTTCGTCTGGGTCCCCGTCGTCCTCGTCCTGGCCGCCGTCGCCTGGTTCGGCCAGAACGACCTGAAGGTCGCCTCCACACCCTTCAAGCAGCAGAAGATCATCTTCAAGCGCAAGCACAACTGGCTGATGACCTGGCTGTACGTCGGCACCTTCGGCTCCTTCATCGGCTTCGCCGCGGCCCTGCCGATGCTGATCAAGACCACCTTCCCCGACTACTCCGTCGCCACCTACGCCTGGATGGGCCCGGCCGTGGGTGCCCTCGCCCGCTGGGCCGGCGGCTGGATCGCCGACAAGTGGGGCGGCGCCCGCGTCACCATCCTGTCCTTCGTGGGCATGGCCGTCGCCATCATCGGCGTCATCAACTTCCTGCCCTCGGGCGGCGACGGCGGCAACTTCTACGGCTTCTTCTTCTGCTTCCTCGCCGCGTTCTTCTTCTCCGGCATCGGCAACGGCTCGACCTTCCGCCAGATCCCGGTCATCTTCCGCGGCACCCACCTGAAGGGCCTCACCGAAGGCACCCCCGAACACACCAGGGCCCTCAAGCAGGCCGAGATGGAATCGGGCGCCGTCACCGGCTTCACCTCCGCGATAGCCGCCTACGGATTCTTCTTCATCCCGGCACTCTTCGGCTCGGTCGCCGTCACCAGCGCGATGTGGGGCTTCGTCGCCTTCTACGTCAGCTGCATGGTCGTGACCTGGTGGTTCTACGCCCGCAAGGGCGCCGAGGCCCCCAGCTGAACCCCCGCGCCACACCGAGAAAGGTCCCGCCCCGGCGGGGCCTTTCCGCATGCCGGGAAAGGGGACCAAGGACCGTGGACCGGTGACCAATGCCGCCGCAAATGATCGATCAGAAGGAGTGAAATGAAAGTAAGCAACGACGCGATCGAATGACTCGAAGAAGGCGGTGCGGGCAGTGACTGCGACTCCTGCGGAAGCGACGGCGACCGAGCGGGCCTGGAAGGGCTTCAAGGGCGGACTCTGGCGCGACGCCATCGACGTCCGCGACTTCATCCAGCAGAACTACACCCCGTACGAGGGCGACGACTCCTTCCTCGCCGGCCCCACCCAGCGGACCACCGCCGTGTGGAAGGCGATCACGGACAAGTTCCCCCAGGAGCGCGCCAAGGGCGTCTACGACGTCGCCCACGACATCCCCTCCACCATCACCGCCCACGCCCCCGGCTACATCGACCGCGACAAGGACCTGATCGTCGGCCTCCAGACCGACGCCCCGCTCAAGCGGGCGATCATGCCCAACGGCGGCTGGCGGATGGTCGCCGGCGCCCTGGAGACCTACGGCTACCCCGTCTCCGAAGAGCTGGAGAAGGTCTTCACCGAGTACCGCAAGACCCACAACGCCGGCGTCTTCGACGCCTACACCCCCGAGATCCGCGCCGCCCGCAAGGCCGGCATCGTCACCGGCCTCCCCGACGCCTACGGCCGCGGCCGCATCATCGGCGACTACCGCCGCGTCGCCCTCTACGGCGTCGACCGCCTCATCGCCGTCAAGAAGGAGGAGAAGGCCGGGCTCGACGTCCTCCCGTCCGGCAACCGCTCCCTGGAGGAGACCATCCGGCTCCGCGAGGAGCTGTCCGAGCAGCTGCGCGCCCTCGGCGAGCTGAAGGCCATGGCCGCCTCGTACGGCCACGACATCTCCGGCCCCGCCACCACCGGCCGCGAGGCGATCCAGTGGCTGTACTTCGCCTACCTGGCCGCCGTGAAGGAGCAGAACGGCGCCGCGATGTCGCTGGGCCGCACCTCCACCTTCGTCGACGTCTACCTCCAGCGGGACATCGAGGCCGGACTCCTCACCGAGGAACAGGCCCAGGAACTCGTCGACGACTTCATCATCAAGCTCCGCATCGTCCGCTTCCTGCGCACCCCCGAGTACGACGAACTGTTCTCCGGCGACCCGACCTGGGTCACCGAGTCCCTCGCCGGCATGGGCGAGGACGGCCGCCCGCTCGTCACCAGGACCTCCTTCCGCTACCTCCAGACCCTGTACAACCTCGGCCCGGCCCCCGAGCCGAACATGACCGTCTTCTGGTCGCCGCGGCTGCCCCAGGGCTTCAAGGAGTTCTGCGCCCGCGTCTCGATCGACACCTCGTCCGTGCAGTACGAGTCGGACGAGCTGATGCGGCCCCGCTTCGGCGACGACACCGCGATCGCCTGCTGCGTCTCGGCGATGCCCGTCGGCAAGCAGATGCAGTTCTTCGGCGCCCGGGTGAACCTCGCCAAGACCCTGCTGTACGCGATCAACGGCGGCCGCGACGAGAAGTCCGGCGACCAGGTCGGCCCCGCCACCGGCGCCCTCACCTCCGAGGTCCTCGACTACGACGAGGTGATGGACAGGTTCGACGAGCAGATGGAGTGGCTCGCGAACGTCTACGTCCACGCGCTGAACGTCATCCACTACATGCACGACAAGTACGCGTACGAGCGCATCGAGATGGCGCTCCACGACCGTGACGTGCGCCGGACCATGGCCTGCGGCATCGCCGGCCTCTCGGTCGCCGCCGACTCGCTCGCCGCCATCAAGTACGCCAGGGTCAGCCCCGTTCGCGACGAGACCGGCCTCGCCACCGACTACGCGATCGAGGGCGACTTCCCGGCCTACGGCAACAACGACGAGCGGGCCGACGAGATCGCCGTCTGGCTGGTCGAGGAGTTCATGCGGAAGGTGCGCAAGCACCCCACCTACCGGAACGCCGAACACACCCAGTCCGTCCTGACCATCACCTCGAACGTGGTCTACGGCAAGAAGACCGGCAACACCCCCGACGGCCGCCGCGCCGGCGAACCGTTCTCCCCGGGCGCCAACCCGATGAACGGCCGCGACACCCACGGCTACGTGGCCTCCGCCCTGTCGGTCGCCAAGCTGCCCTACGAGGACGCCGAGGACGGCATCTCGCTCACCAACACCGTCACCCCCGACGGCCTGGGCCGCACCCCCGAGGAGCGGATCAGGAACCTGGCCGGCGTGCTCGACGGCTACATGGCGAGCGACGGTTTCCACATGAACGTCAACGTCCTCAACCGGGACGTGCTGATGGACGCCATGGAGCACCCGGAGAACTACCCCCAGCTCACCATCCGGGTCTCCGGCTACGCGGTCAACTTCGTCCGCCTCACCCGCGAACAGCAGCTCGACGTCCTCAACCGCACCTTCCACGGGACGCTCTGAGCGGCACCGCGAGCACGGGCGGCGTGGGCACGGGCGGCGCGGGCGCGGGCGTCGCGAGCGCGGGCGTCGCGAGCGCGGGCGGCGCGGGAGCGCACGCAGCGGGCGTGCGGCGCGGAACGCACAGCTCACCACGCAGAAGGGGGGGGAGGGGGCCCCTCCCCCCTCCCCCTCCCCGCCCCACCCCTCCCCCTCCTCCCGCCCCACCCCTCCCCCTCCTCCCGCCCCTCCCCACCACCCACCTCTTCCTCCCTCAGGAGGCCCTGCCATGGCCACGCTCCTCGGACCGGACATCCCCGTCCGCCCCGCCGCCGCTCCGGTCCGGGCGGTGCCCCCGGCCACCCCGGCCGCCGCCGCGACCCACCGTCCGTCCGAGGGCTCGGTGCACTCCTGGGACCTGTCCACCGGTGTCGACGGCCCCGGCACCCGCTTCGTCACCTTCCTCTCCGGCTGCCCGCTGACCTGCCTCTACTGTCACAACCCCGACACCTGGAGGATGCGGAACGGCAAGCGGACCTCCGCCGACGACGTGATCGCCGAGGCGGCCAAGTACGTCCGTTTCATCTCCGCCTCCGGCGGCGGTGCCACCGTCTCCGGTGGCGAACCGCTCCTCCAGCCCGTGTTCACCGGTGAGCTGCTGCACCGCATGAAGCACGAGCTCGGCCTGCACACCGCCCTCGACACCTCCGGCTTCCTCGGTGTCCGTGCCACCGACGCCCTGCTGCGCGACACGGACCTGGTCCTCCTCGACATCAAGTCCTGGGACCCGGAGACGTACCGGAAGGTCACCGGCCGGCCGTTGCAGCCCACCCTGGACTTCGCCCGCCGTCTCGCCGATCTCGGGCAGGACGTGCACGTCCGCTTCGTCCTCGTCCCCGGCCTCACCGACGACCCCGCGAACGTCGAGGGCGTCGCCGCCTTCGCCGGCGGTCTCGGCAACGTGTCCCGCGTCGACGTCCTCCCCTTCCACAAGCTGGGCGAGGCCAAATGGCAGGCGCTGGAGATGCCGTTCACCCTCCATGACACCCCGTCGCCCGACCCGGGGCAGGTCGCGGCCGTCCGCGAGGTCTTCCGGTCCCACGGCCTGAACGCGGTCTGAGTTCCCCGGCGCCGGCCGGGCGCGACGCGTTCACTCGCCAGGGGCTCAAAACGGGCCCAAAGGGTACATTCGTCCTACCGTGGCTCCGTGACCGAGCCACCGCAGACCGCCGAGCCCACCACCCCCGAGCCGGAGGCGCCCGCCCCGGTCCCGGACGGCCGCGCGCCCCAGACCCCCGCAGCCGTCCGCCGCCGCGCCGTCCTCGCCGGCACCGTCGTCTCCGCCCTCCTCATCCTCGCGATCGTCTTCGGCAGCCGGCTGCTCCGCGACTTCGACTCGGCGCTGCTGCCCTACGCCGTCGCCACCGTCTTCCTCGCCTTCGGCGTCGCCTACCGCTACACCGTCTGGATCTCCGCCCCCGGGGCCCGCCGCCTCTTCCGCCAGGGCTGGCGCTCGTTCTTCTCCGCCGCGAACTTCCGCAAGGCCCCCACCGCGCTGCCGAAGATGATCGCCACCTATCTCGGCTTCCAGAAGTTCCTCGGCGCCCGCTCGCACGCCCGCTGGGCCGCTCACCAGCTCCTCTTCTGGGGCTGCATCCTCGCCGCGCTCATCACCTTCCCGCTCACCTGGGGCTGGTTCACCTTCACCTCGAACACCGGCAGCGGGCCCGGCTACGAGATGCGGATCTGGGGCTTCAAGGTCCTCGGCTTCAACGCGCTCAACATCATCGGCTGGCTGATGTTCCACGGCCTGGACATCGCCGCCGTCCTCGTCATCGCCGGCGCCTCCTACTTCCTGTGGCGGCGCATGAAGGACCGCGGAGCCATCACCGGCCAGCGCTTCGCCTACGACCTGATCCCGCTGATCGCCCTCATCGTCATCTCGGTCACCGGCCTGCTGCTCACCTTCTCGTCGGTCTTCCTGCACGGCGGCGGCTACGAGTTCCTGGCGATCCTCCACATGGTCTCGGTCGTCTTCACCCTCATCTACATCCCCTTCGGGAAGTTCTTCCACATCGTCCAGCGCCCCGCCGCCGTCGGTATGCAGCTCTTCAAGTACACCTCCCGCCGCAAGGACGGCGCCGCGGAGGACCTCCAGACCTGCCGCCGCTGTCACGAGCCCATCGACACCCCCGACTACGTCGACAACCTGCGCGGCACCATGAAGGACCTCAAGCTCGACTTCGACGAATGGGCCGAGTACTGCCCCCGTTGCAAGCGCGTCCTCCGCGGCAACGCCTACCTCACCCACGTCAAGAAGGGCTTCAAGTAAGTGACCGCGACCGACCCCTCCCGCGCGCTGCCGCTCGACCCGTCCGTCGCGCCTCCCGGGACCCGGAACTTCCGTGACGCCGGCGGGATTCCCGCCGACCGCTGGCACGCCGACCAGAACGAGGAGACCCTCGTCCCCACCCACTGCTGCTTCTGCGGCGTGCAGTGCGGCATGTACCTGCGCGTCGACCGCGCGGGCAAGGTCTTCGGCGTCGAACCCCGCAACCACGACATCAACCGGATGCGGCTCTGCCCCAAGGGCATCAACGCCTACCAGCAGGTCAACCACCCGGACCGGCTCACCTCCCCGCTGATGCGGCGCAACCGGGACGAGGAGTTCCGGCCGGTCAGCTGGGAGGAGGCGCTCGACCACACCGTCTCCGAGATCCGCCGGATCCAGGGCGAGTACGGCAACGACGCCTTCGGGCTGCTCGGTGGCGCCAGCCTCTACTCGGAGAAGACCTACCTCGTCGGGAAGCTCGCCCGGGTCGCCCTCAAGACCAGGCACGTCGACTACAACGGCCGCCTCTGCATGGTCTCCGCCGCCGGCGCCAACAAGCTCGCCTTCGGTATCGACCGGGCCGGCAACCCCTTCTCCGACATCCTCCTCACCGACTGCCTCCTCATCGCCGGCTCCAACGTCGGCGAGTGCTTCCCGGTGATGACCCAGTACCTGTGGGGCGCCCGCGACCGGGGCGCGAGCCTGATCGTGGTGGACCCCCGGCAGACCGCCATCGCCCGCACCGCCGACGTCCACGTCGCCCTCAAGCCCGGCACCGACTCCGCCTTCTTCAACGCGGTGCTGCACGTGATCGTCTCCGAGGGGCTCACCGACGAGGCGTACCTCGCCGGCCACACCACCGGCTGGGACGAGGTCAGGGCCACCGTCGCCGAGTACCCGCCCTCCCGCTCCGCGAAGATCTGCGGCGTCCCCGAGGAACAGATCGTCCAGGTCGCCCGCATGTTCGCCGGTGCGGGGAAGGCCATGGCCTGGCACGCCCGCGGCGTCGAACACCACTCCCAGGGCGTCGAGAACTGCCTCACCATCATCAACCTCTGCGTCGCCACCGGGAACATCGGCAAGCCCGGCGCCGGCTACGGCACCATCACCGGCCAGGGCAACGGCCAGGGCGGCCGCGAGCACGGCCAGAAGTCCGACCTGCTCCCCGGCGGGCGGTCCATCTCCAACCCCGAGCACCGCCGCCAGATCTGCGAGATCTGGGGCATCGAGGAGTCCGAACTCCCGCCCGCAGGCACCTCCATGATGGAGATGGTCTGGCAGATGCAGCGCGCCGAGATCCGCGGCCTCATCGGCATCTGCAACAACCCCTTCGTCTCCCTGCCCAACTACGCCACGGTCAAGGAGGGCTACGACACCCTCCAGTTCCACGCCCAGTTCGACTTCTTCCTCTCCGAGACCGCCGCCAACGCCCACGTCGTCTTCCCCGTCACCGTCTGGGCCGAGGACGAGGGCGTGATGGCGAACGCCGAGGCCCGCGTCGTCAAGCACAACAAGGCCCAGGAACCCCCCGCCGGGGTCCGCACCGACACCTGGGTGATGTGCGAGCTCGCCAAGCGGCTCGGCGCCGGCGACAAGTTCGACTTCCCCGACTCCCGCTCCGTCTTCGAGGAGCTGCGGATCGCCTCCGCCGGCACCGTCAACGACTACTACGGCATCACCTACGAGCGCCTGGAGGAGACCGGCGGCATCGCCTGGCCCTGCCCGACCACCGAGCACCCCGGCACCCCCCGCCTCTTCGAGGACGGGCGCACCTACCATCCCGACGGCAAGATCCACATGCAGGTCGTCGAGTGGCACCCGCCGATGGACCCGTACAGCGAGGAGTACCCGCTCTCGCTCACCACCGGCCGCACCGTCGCCCACTTCCTCTCCGGCAACCAGACCCGCCGGCTCGGCGCCCTCGTCGAACAGACCCCCCGCCCCTGGGTCGAGGTGCATCCCTCCCACGGCTTCCGCAACGGCGATCCGGTACGGGTCGTCACCCGCCGCGGCAGCGAGGTCTTCCCCGCCCTGGTCACCGAGGCCATCCGCCCCGACACCGTCTTCGTCCCCTACCACTGGCCCGTCCCCACCGCCGCGAACGCCCTCACCATCGACGCCCTCGACCCCCGCTCGAAGATCCCCGAGTACAAGGTCTGCGCCGCCCGCATCGAGGCAGCCGAACGCGTCGACGAGGTGCCCGCGCCCCCGACCGCCCCGGGACAGCTCGCCTACCCCGAGACCCAGGTCTCCCGCACCGACCCCCTGCCGCCCACGTCCCCGCAGGGCCGTGGCACCGCGGAGAGGAGCTGACCGCACATGATGGGCCGCACGATCTTCATCGACCCTGGCCGCTGCATCGGCTGCCAGGCATGTGTCTCCGCCTGCCGCGAATGCGACTCGCACCGCGGCAAGTCGATGATCCATCTCGACTACCCCGACGAAGGTCACTCCGTCGCCTCCCTTCCCACCGTCTGCATGCACTGCGAGGACCCCGTCGCCCCCTGCGCCGAGGTCTGCCCCGCCGACGCGATCCTGGTGACCGCCGACGGCGTGGTGCAGCAGGCCGACACCACCCGCTGCATCGGCTGCGCCAACTGCGTCAACGCCTGCCCCTTCGGCGTGCCGAAGATCGACCTCCAGGCGAAGCTCCAGATGAAGTGCAACCTCTGCTACGACCGCACCGCCTACGGCCTCGCCCCCATGTGCGCCACCGTCTGCCCCACCGGCGCCCTCTTCTACGGCACCCTCGAAGAGCTCCGCGCCGAACGCCCCGGCGTCCAGGTCGCCGACTCCTTCACCTTCGGCAGCACCACCGTGACCACCGGCGTGGCGATGGTCGTGCCCGCCGACAAGGTCCAGTGGCCCGTCCCCGGCGGTCTGCCCGTCGTCGAGATCAATGGAGTGGACGTGAGCGAAGCGAACGCGAACCAGGGCGGCGGACGGGGGGAGGGCGTCCGATGAGCGTCACCGACCCGCAGCCGCCCGCGCCGGAGGCCGGCGCCGACGCGGCCCAGGAGGCGCTGCACGACCGGATCGCGGCCGACTCCCTCACCACCCGGCGCGACTACCTGAGGATCGTCGCCACCGTCTCCGGCGGGCTCGCCGTCGGCGGCGTCGGCGTCGCCTCCGGCATCCTGCACCGCCACGGCGACAGCGAGGGCGCCCCCGAGCCGAAGAAGATCGCCGACCAGATCCTGCCGGGCGAGTCGCTCGCCTTCCGCTACCCGGGCGACGAGGACCGGGCCATCGCCGTCCGTATGGAGGACGGCACCCTGGCCGGCTATTCCGCGGTCTGCACCCACCTCGCCTGCGCCGTCCTGTGGCGCAGTGACCGGGGCAGCGAGGGCGAGCTGTACTGCCCCTGCCACGAGGGTGTCTTCGATGCCCGTACGGGAGCGGTCACCGCCGGCCCGCCCCCGCGCGGCCTGCCCAAGGTGATCCTGATCGAGCAGGTCGACGGCAGCGTCTGGGCGATCGGCACCGCCCGCTCCGGCGAGACGCTGGAGGAGGGTCTGTGCCGCCAGCAGGGCGACGCCCTGCGGCTCTGCCGTGAGCGGTCCGGCGCCGGCGCGCCCGCCGAGAGGAGCGCACGCACATGACGGAGAGCTCCTTTCCGCAGGACCCGGAGGTCCCGCGCCCGGCGGGCACCCCGCCCCCGCCGGCCCCGCCGCCCTCGTACCGTCCGGGCAGCGCGCAGCCGCGGCTGAACCGGCCGGTGCGCGAGCGCTATCCGCAGATCCGCCCCACCAGCGGGTACGGCGACCCGCGGATCCGGCACACCGGACCGGGCCCCGGTGCGGGCACGGAACAGGAACCGGAGCGCTCCTCGAAGCTGTCGGCGCGGCTGGCGCTGGCGCTCACGGTGGTGATCGGCCAGCTGTGGGGGCTGACGATCGTGGTGGACGAGTGGATGTCGGGCGACACCGGCACCGCGTGGTGGGGCGCGGGCTTCCTCGTCCTGTCGTTCCTGGTGGTCCTCGGCCTGTGGGCGCTGGATCCGAAGGACCGCTGATCAGGCGGGTCCGGGGCGGGGCGGCGGGCGTACTCTGAAAGCATGAGCACCGCCCCCGCCCACGGACCGCGAGGCGCGAAGCCGAACGGCATTCGGCCGAATTCCGAGAACCCTCCGAAGCCGGTGATCGTCTTCGACGATCCGCTGGACGCGCAGTCCGCGGACGACACGGACCGCGGGTGGGGCGAGCGGCCTCCGGCCGGCGGCAGCGCCGCCGACCTCGCGCGCTTCCTCGACGAGAAGCCGCCGCACCACCTCTGACGCCGGAGCGTCCCTCCGGTCAGGAGGTGGAGTGCGTGCCCGTGCTGCTGCCGGAGCCGCGCTGCGCGATCAGGTGGTCGCGGATCTCCTTGAGCACCTCCAGCTCGCTGACTTCCATGGTCTCCTGGACGCCCTCCTTCGCCTTGTCGTGCGCGGCGCGCTTGGCGAGGACCTTGGCCATCGGCAGGACCATCAGGAAGTAGACGACGGCCGCGGTGATGATGAAGCTGAGGATGGCGCTCAGCACCAGGCCCCACTGGAGCTGGATGCCCTGCATCTCGCCGTTGACCATCTGGCACGGGTCCTTGATGCAGCTCGCGTAGCTCTCCAGGTCCTTCGTGCCGAAGGCGCCCACGATGGGGTTGATGATGCCCTTGACCACCGAGTTCACGATGTTCGTGAACGCGGCACCGATGACGACCGCCACCGCCAGGTCGATCACGTTTCCGCGCATGAGGAAGGCCTTGAAGCCCGCCATCACGCTTTCCTTCTTCTCGGCCACCAAGGTGCCTTTCTTCGGATGTGCTGCTGTTTGCGCTGTGTGCGCAGCCATTAGGCCGTGAAGCGCGCAGAGCCGTCCAATCCGTACACACGGGACGGTGACTTGACAGCCAATCAGTGCGAATCAGCACAGTGTCACCGCCAGTTGGGACGTGACACCGGCACCTGCCAGCGCTGTCGCGGTCGCCCGGGGCACGGCCAGGACGATCAGCGCCCCTCCGTCCGGACGAGTCTCGCCCGAGTGCGGGACTTCGGCCACCCGGGCGGACCGCGCCACGACCCTCACCGAGCTGTCGCCCTCGCCGGGCGCGGAGTTGACGGAGGGCGCGGCGATGACGTCCACGCGGTCACCGGTACGCAGGAGCCGTACGGCCTCCGCGTCCGCGATCCGCACGGGAGCGGAGACGAGCCGGACGGGAGCGGTCGAGGGGACGGCTGCGGGGGAGCGGGCCGCGGGGGCGGAGGCGGGGCGTGGTCCTGGGTCGTACCGGCCGGGTGTTCCGCCCGGCAGCGCGGCGGTCAGGGTCAGTGCGGCGGCGGTCAGGAGGAGGAGTGCGCCGGGCGCCCGGCGCAGCCGGGGCCGGAACCGGCCGCCGCGGACCCGCAGCGGGGCGAACGCCGGCACCTCGCACGGAGCGGGGACGGGGGTGGATGCGGGAGTGGATGTGAGGGGAGCGAGGGTGGGGACAGTGGTGTGCGTCGTGTTCATGCGGCCACTGTCCCGCTCGTCCTCCGATCCCGCTCCGGGCTGTGGACAGTCCACGATCTGTGGACAACTCGGCCACCCGTGCGAGGGGTTTGACGGGTTCTACGGCAGTTCGATGCCGAGGTTCCATCCATCGTGGGCATGAGTGCAGAGACAGTCGCGGTCCGCCGTGGCCGGGAGGGCGCCGATCGCGTCGAAGAGGACGTCGCGGAGCCGGCCGATGTTCTCGCCGAAGACGCGCAGGACCTCGGTGTGGGAGACGCCCTCGCCGGTCTCGGTGCCCGCGTCGAGGTCGGTGACGAGGGTGAGGGAGGTGTAGCAGAGGCCGAGTTCGCGGGCGAGGACGGCTTCGGGGTGGCCGGTCATGCCGACGACGGACCAGCCGTTGGCGGCGTGCCAGCGGGATTCGGCGCGGCTGGAGAAGCGGGGGCCCTCGACGACGACGAGGGTGCCGCCGTCGACGGCCTGCCAGTCGCGGCCGCGGGCGGCCTTGACGGCGGTCTGGCGTCCGTCGGGGCAGTAGGGGTCGGCGAAGGAGATGTGGACGACGCGGGGGACGGTGCCGTCGGGGAGGGGTTCGCCGTCGAAGTAGGTCTGGGCGCGGCTCTTCGTCCGGTCGACGAGCTGGTCGGGGACGAGGAGGGTGCCGGGGCCGTACTCGGGGCGCAGTCCGCCGACGGCGCAGGGGCCGAGGACCTGGCGGACGCCGACGGAGCGGAGGGCCCAGAGGTTGGCGCGGTAGTTGATCCGGTGCGGGGGGATGCGGTGGCCGCGTCCGTGGCGGGGGAGGAAGGCGACTCGGCGACCGGCCACCTCGCCGAGGAAGAGGGAATCGCTGGGGTCGCCGTAGGGCGTGGTGACGGGGACCTCGCGGACGTCGTCGAGGAAGGAGTAGAAGCCGGACCCGCCGATCACGCCGATCTCGGCGTAGTCGTCGGGGGAGGGGCCGCCGGGCAGCGGAGTTCCGTCGAGAGGGAGATCGAGGGGAAGGGAGTCACCAGGAGTCGTCGCCATACCGTCACCCTACGCAGCCGCCGGGCGGGCACCCCAGCCCCTTCCCGCATGCCCGCACGCGGGACTCCGCGTCGCCCGCGCAGTCGCTCCCCGCGACGCCGCGCACGCCGCTCCGCGCGACGCCGCGCACGCCGCTCCGCGCGACGCCCGCAAGCGCCGCGCACCCCGCCCGCACCCGCCGCTCCACGCCCCCACACCCGCCGCTCCACTCCCCCCGCCCCCGGACATGCCGCGGCCCCGGTCCCACGTGGGTGGGGCCGGGGCCGGGGGTGGTGCGGGGTGCCTCAGGCGGCGGGGGTGGAGGACGGCGACGAGGACGTCGAGGTGGACGTCGTCGAGGCCGGCTTCGCGTCCGACGCGGTCGAGGAGGTGGACGTCGTCGAGGACGTCGAGCTCTTCGAGGCCGGGGAGCTGCTGGACGAGGCGCCGCGGCTGTCGTTCCGGTAGAAGCCGGAGCCCTTGAAGACGATGCCGACGGCGGAGAACACCTTCTTGAGGCGGCCGTGGCAGGCGGGGCACTCGGTCAGTGCGTCATCCGTGAACTTCTGGACCGCCTCAAGGCCCTCGCCGCACTCGGTGCACTGGTACTGGTAGGTCGGCACTAGTCTTCCTCCTGGCACTCACACTCATCGAGTGCTAACGACGTTCCATAGTGACGTATTCCGCGGGTTCAGTCCACCGTCACCGGCACGCGGTGACCGACACCACGTGTCGCGGCCCGTGCCGTGGCCTGTGCCGTGACCCGTGCCGCGACCCGGCTCGCCTCGCGCGGCTTGAGCCTTCCGCGCAGGGCGACGAGCGTGACGAAGGCGAGCGCGGTTCCGGCGGCCGGGACGAGGAATCCGGCGGTGGAGCCGTGGGCGTCGGCGAGGCGGCCGGCGACCGTGACGGCCAGCGCCTGGCCGAGGGCGACGGCGCCGGTGAGCCAGGTGAAGGCCTCGGTGCGGGCCGAGGCCGGGATCAGGGTCTCGACGATGGTGTAGCCGGTGATCAGGGCCGGGGCGATGCAGAGGCCGACGACGAGGCCGAGGGCGGCGAGCAGCACCACGGAGTCCGCGGTCCACAGCAGGGTGGCGGCGAGGGTGAGGCCGGTGTAGCCGAGGATCAGGCGGCGGCGGGGGCCGGTCTTCCAGGCGATGGCGCCCATGGCGATGCCGGCGAGCATGTTGCCGGCCGCGAAGACGCCGTAGAGCAGGCCGTTGGCGCCGGGGTTGCCGATCTCCTCGCTGAAGGCGGTGAGCGAGACCTGCATGCCGCCGAAGACGGCGCCGATGCCGAGGAAGGCGACGATCAGGACGCGGACGCCGGGGACGGAGAGCGCGGAGCGGTGCGGTTCGGCGCCGGTGTGCCCGGCGGCGGCGAGGAGGCCGTACGCGGGCTGGGTGGCGCGCTGGGCGGCGAAGAAGAGGCCGCCGAAGAGGGTGAGGGCGGCTTCGGTGATCAGACCGGCGGCCGGGTGGACGCCGGTGCACAGGGCGGTGGCGAGGACCGGGCCGACGACGAAGGTGAACTCGTCGGTGACGGACTCGAAGGCCGCCGCGGTCGGCATCAGCGGGGTGCCGTCGAGCTTGGCCGCCCACCGGGCCCGGACCATGGGGCCGACCTGCGGGACGGACGCGCCGGCGGGCACGGCGGCGAGGAACAGCGCCCACAGCGGGGCGCCGGCCAGCGCCAGCACCACGAGGAGCGTGACGGCCGCGGAGTGGACGAGGACGCCCGGGACGAGGACGGCCCGCTGGCCGAAGCGGTCGGCGAGCTTGCCGCTCTGCGGGGCGAAGATCGCCATGGAGACACCGGTGACGGCGGCGACGGCGCCGGCGCTGCCGTAGGAACCGGTGGTGTGCTGGACGAGCAGGACGATGCCGATGGTCAGCATCGCGAAGGGCTGCCGTGCGGCGAACCCGGGGATCAGGAAGGAGAGCGCACCGGGGGTGCGCAGCAGCTGCCCGTAGCCGGGCCGCTTCTCGGAGACGACCGTGGACGCCACGGTCCTGGCCTTTCTGCCGCCTGGTAGCGCGCGGGCACGGTGGTGCCGGTCTCGCCGAGAGCTGTCCTCTTGCGCGGAACTGCGGTAGATACCGGGAGGGCCCCCACTGCGGGAGGGTGCACCGCGGCCGCCATACGGTCGCGCCAGCTCTGCGTCAGGCAGAGTTGGTTCGATCAAGTGTGCCTTCATGGTACAGGGAGGAGCGCCCTCCCGCCTGTGATTCCACAGGGGAGAACGCTCCTGACCCCGAAATAATGTCGGCGATTAGCGTTGGATCAAGGATTTGTTCGCTTGTTCTTCCCCGTCACCGACGCCGGCCGGTGGAAGCGGGTCGCGGTCGTCGTGACCGCCTTCCGCCCGTCCCCGGTCCCGAGCCAGCCGGCGAGCTTGCCGCCCTGGCCGACCGCGCGCAGCCGGCGCTCGGTGGCGTCGCGCACCGGGTCGGTGGCGACGACGAGGAGTTCGTCACCTCGCCGCAGCACGGTCGCCGGACCCGGTACGAAGCTGGTGTCCTCCCGTACGACGAGGGTGACGGCGGCGCCGGTGGGCAGCCGCAGCTCGGCGACCTCGACGCCGTGCATCCGGGAGCCCTCGGGGATGGCGACCGAGAGCAGGTGGCCGCGGAGCCGTTCCAGCGGGGCGGACTCGACGCCGAGGTCGGCGGCGCCGGAGGAGTCGCCGAGCTTCAGGGCCTTCGCCAGGTAGGGGAGGGTCGGGCCCTGGACGAGGGTGTAGACGACGACCAGGACGAAGACGATGTTGAAGATCCGCTCGCTGCCCTCGATCTGCCCCACCATCGGGATGGTGGCGAGGATGATGGGGACGGCTCCGCGCAGGCCGGCCCAGGACATGAGGGCCTGCTCCTGCCAGGGGATGCGGAAGGGCGCCAGGCTGACCAGGACCTCCATGGGGCGGGCCACCATGGTGAGGACGAGGCCGATGACGACGGCCGGCCAGAAGTCGCCCGCGAGCTCGTGCGGGGTGACGAGCAGGCCGAGCAGGACGAACATGCCGATCTGGGCGATCCAGCCGAGTCCCTCGGCGAAACCGCGGTTGGCGGGGGCGTGCGGCAGCTTGGCGTTGCCGAGGACCATCGAGGCCAGGTAGACGGCGAGGAAGCCGGAGCCGTGGGCGATCGCGCCGGCCGCGTAGGCGGTGACGGCGATGGCCATGACGGCGATCGGGTAGAGGCCGGAGGCGGGCAGGGCGACGTGGCGGAGCCCGTACGCGCCGACGAAGCCGACGGCGAGGCCGACGGCGGCGCCGATGGCGAGCTCCAGGGCGATCTTCCCGACGAGCAGGTACCACTCGTCGACGGGGCCCGCGGCCGAGAAGGCGACGACGAGGATGACGACCGGGGCGTCGTTGAAGCCGGACTCGGCCTCCAGCACACCGGTGACCCGGGACGGCAGCGGCACCTTGCGCAGGACGGAGAAGACGGCGGCGGCGTCGGTGGAGGAGACGACCGCGCCGATGATCAGCGCCTGCCGCCACTCCAGGCCGACGAGGTAGTGGGCGCCGGCGGCGGTGATGCCGACGGAGACGGCGACGCCGAGGGTGGAGAGGACGACCGCGGCCGGCAGGGCCGGCTTGATCTCCTTCCACTTCGTGCCGAGACCGCCCTCGGCGAGGATGACGACGAGGGCCGCGTATCCGATGACCTGGGTGAGTTCGGCGTTGTCGAAGGCGACGTTGCCGATGCCGTCCTGCCCGATGGCGACGCCGATGCCGAGGTACAGCAGCAGGCTGGGGAGCCCGCTCCGGGACGAGATCCGGACGGCGGCGACCGCGATCAGCAGCACGAGTGAGCTGATCAGCAGGAGTTCGTTGAGCTCGTGGACAGTCAGTGCGCCGTTCCTTCCCCTCGCACGCGCCGGATCGTTCCTCCACCGCGGGTACTTCGTTACCTTACCTAATCTTTAACGCTTTCTTGACGCCTTCTTTGCGTTCCGCCGTTCTGGGATGCGGTCATCAGTGCGGTTCCTCCCTGACACCGAGTCCAGGGCGCTCAGGCGCTGCGCCTAAGGTTGCTCCCGTACTCCAGGACCACCCTGCCCCTCGAAGGACAGCGATGCCCTCCAACACGACCGCGCCCCCCGCCAAGAAGAAAGGCAGGCGCGCCCGCCTGATCGTCCTGCTCCTGGTCCTTGCGCTGGTCGGGGCCGTCGCCTTCGGCGGCTGGTGGGGAGTGGGCACCGTCCGGGCCTCGTTCCCGCAGACCACCGGCGAGGTCCGGATCGACGCGCTCTCCGGCGACGTCGAGGTCAAGCGCGATGCCAACGGCATCCCGCAGATCTACGCGGACAACGAGACCGACCTCTTCCGCGCCCAGGGCTACGTCCAGGCGCAGGACCGCTTCTACGAGATGGACGTCCGCCGGCACATGACCGCCGGCCGGCTCTCCGAGATGTTCGGCGAGGGCCAGGTCGAGACCGACGCCTTCCTGCGCACCCTCGGCTGGCGCCAGACCGCGCAGCAGGAGTACGACAAGATCCTGACCCCGGAGACGAAGAAGTACCTCCAGGCGTACGCGGAAGGCGTCAACGCCTACCTGAAGGACCGGCAGCCGAAGGACGTCTCCGTCGAGTACGCGGCCCTCGCCTTCACCAACGACTACACCATCGAGCCGTGGACCCCGGTCGACTCGGTCGCCTGGCTCAAGGCCATGGCCTGGGACCTGCGCGGCAACATGCAGGACGAGATCGACCGCTCCCTGCTCACCAGCCGGCTGACCCCGGCCCAGATCAAGCAGCTCTACCCGGAGTACCCGTACGACCTGCACCAGCCGATCCTGGACCGCGGCACGGTCGACCCGGTGACGAAGAAGTTCGACCCGAAGGCCGGCAAGGACCAGGAGTCCGGCGACGGCACGGGCCCGGGCGACGGCTCCGGCGGCGCGAGCGCCCAGCTCGCCGCCCTCTCCGGCCTCTCCGACGTCCTCGACGAGGTCCCCGCGCTGCTCGGCCCCAACGGCAACGGCATCGGCTCCAACTCCTGGGTCGTCTCCGGGGACCTCACCACCTCCGGCAAGCCGCTGCTCGCCAACGACCCGCACCTCGCGCCGATGCTGCCGTCCCTCTGGTACCAGATGGGCCTGCACTGCCGCTCCGTCTCGGCCACCTGCCGCTACGACGTCGCCGGCTACACCTTCTCCGGCATGCCCGGCGTGATCATCGGCCACAACGACTCCATCGCCTGGGGCCTCACCAACCTCGGCGCCGACGTCACCGACCTCTACCTGGAGAAGGTCAGCCCCGAGGGGTACCTCGTCGACGGCAAGGTCAAGCCCTTCGACACCCGCGAGGAGACCATCAAGGTCGCCGGCGGCGACGACCGGACGATCACCGTCCGCTCCACCGACCACGGCCCGCTCGTCTCCGACCGCTCCTCCGAACTGGAGAAGGTCGGCCAGAAGGCCCCCGTCGGCAACGCCGCCCCCGACCGCGCCGAGGGCTACGGCGTCTCCCTCCAGTGGACCGCCCTCCAGCCCGGCAAGTCGATGGACGCGATCTTCGCGCTCAACCGCGCCCAGGACTTCGAGCAGTTCCGGGCCGCCGCGAAGAACTTCGAGGTCCCCTCGCAGAACCTCGTCTACGCCGACACCAAGGGCAACATCGGCTACCAGTCCCCGGGCAAGATCCCGCGCCGCGCCACCGGCGACGGCACCCTGCCCGCCCCCGGCTGGGACTCCCGCTACCGCTGGACCGGGTACATCCCCTTCGAGCAGCTGCCGTACGAGTACAACCCCGACCGCGGCTACATCGTCACCGCCAACCAGGCCGTGATCTCGCCGGAGCAGTACCCCGAACTGCTCACGAAGGACTGGGGCTACGGCTCCCGCAGCCAGCGGATCAACGACCTCATCGAGTCGAAGACCAAGGACGGCGGCAAGATCTCGCCGGACGACATGCGGACCATGCAGACCGACAACCGCAGCGAGATCGCCGCCCTGCTCAACCCGCTGCTGCTCAAGGTCGACATCTCCGACCCCTACGTCCGCGAGGCGCAGAAGCTCCTGGAGGGCTGGGACTACACCCAGGAGCCCGACTCGGCCGCCGCCGCCTACTTCAACGCGGTCTGGCGCAACGTCCTGAAGCTGTCCTTCGGCGACAAGCTGCCCAAGGAGGTGCGCGCCGAGGGCGACTGCATCAACGTGCGCCCGGTCGACGGCACCGGCCCGGTCGACGAGCAGAACAAGCTGGTCCGCGAGTGCGGCGAGCGCGACGCCGACTCGGCCCAGCCGGACGGCGGCGACCGCTGGTACGAGGTGGTCCGCCCGCTCCTCAAGCAGGACAAGAGCGAGTGGTGGAAGACCTCCGCCACCCGCACCGACCCGGCCACCGAGACCCGCGACCAGCTGCTCGCCCGGGCCATGAAGGACGCCCGCTGGGAGCTGACCGCCAAGCTCGGCAAGGACGTCTCCACCTGGAGCTGGGGCCGGCTGCACCAGCTGACCCTGAAGAACCAGACCCTCGGCACCGCCGGACCCGGCATGGTGCAGCACCTGCTCAACCGCGGCCCGTGGAATCTCGGCGGCGGCGAGGCCGCGGTCGACGCCACCGGCTGGAACGCGGCCGGCGGCTACGAGGTCATCTGGGTGCCGTCGATGCGGATGGTCGTGAACGTCGGCGACTGGGACAAGTCCCGCTGGATCAACCTGACCGGCGCCTCCGGCCACGCCTACCACGCCAACTACACGGACCAGACGGACGCCTGGGCCAGGGGCGAGCTGTACGACTGGGCCTACGGCAAGGCGGCGGTCGACGCGGCGGCGAAGGACACGCTGCTCCTCAAGCCGTAGCGGCACGGAAGCGGGTGATCCCCTCCGGGGTCACCACCGCCTGGACGGGGTGGTCGTGCGGTTCCTCCGGGACCCGCGCGACCACCTCGTCCGCGTAGAGGAGCACGACCAGGGCCGGCTCCACGCGCGCGCGTGCGAGGCGGGCGAGGACCCGGTCGTACGAGCCGCCGCCCCGCCCCAGCCGCATCCCGCGCGCGTCCACCGCGAGCCCCGGCAGCAGCACCGCGTCCGCCGCGCACACGGCGTCCGGGCCGAGCCGGGGCCCGGTCGGCTCCAGGAGGCCGCGGCCGGCCTGCGCCAGTGCCTCCCGGCCCTCGTACTCCGCCCAGTCCAGGTCGTTGTCGGACAGCAGCACCGGCAGCAGCACCCGGACCCCCCGCGCGCGCAGGACGTCGAGCAGCACGCGCGTGCCGGGCTCACGGCCGACCGAGACGTACGCGGCGACGGTGGCGGCACCCGCGAGCTCGGGCAGCTCGGCGCCGTGCCCGGCCAGTTCCCCGGCGGTGCGGGCGAGGACGTCGGGGGAGAGGGCGGCGCGGGCGTCGAGCAGCCGCCGGCGCAGCAGGGCCTTTTCGGACAAGTCCGGATTCTCTTTCTGCACAGGTGATCCCTGGAAACTCTCTTAGCGGTTCTTATGGGGAGAAAGTTAATCGGAGGCACATCTTTCTCTCATTCCCCAGCGGCTAAGGTGCCAGCATGAATGAGTCGTTCCCCCGCCCCGGCCGGATCAGCAAGGCTGTCATCCCGGCCGCCGGCCTCGGCACCCGCTTCCTGCCGGCGACGAAGGCGACGCCGAAGGAGATGCTGCCGGTCGTCGACAAGCCGGCGATCCAGTACGTCGTCGAGGAGGCCGTCGCGGCCGGGCTCTCCGACGTGCTCATGATCACAGGCCGGAACAAGCGGCCGCTGGAGGACCACTTCGACCGGAACTACGAGCTGGAGGAGGCGCTGAGCCGCAAGGGCGACGGCGAACGCCTCTCCAAGGTCCAGGAGTCGAACGACCTCGCCACGATGCACTACGTGCGCCAGGGCGCCCCCCGCGGCCTCGGCCACGCGGTGCTGTGCGCGGCCCCGCACGTCGGCGACCAGCCCTTCGCGGTCCTCCTCGGCGACGACCTGATCGATCCGCGCGACCCCCTCCTCGCGCGGATGGTCGAGATCCAGGAGCGCGAGGGCGGCAGCGTCATCGCGCTGATGGAGGTCGAGCCCTCGCAGATCCACATGTACGGCTGCGCGGCGGTCGAGGTGACCGCCGACGGCGACGTGGTGCGCGTGACGGACCTGGTGGAGAAGCCGGAACCGGCCGAGGCGCCCAGCAACTACGCGATCATCGGCCGCTATGTGCTCGACCCGGCGGTCTTCGACACGCTGCGGGAGACCGAGCCGGGCCGGGGCGGCGAGATCCAGCTGACCGACGCCCTGCAGAAGCTCGCGAGCGACGAGAAGCTGGGCGGTCCGGTGCACGGCGTCGTGTTCAAGGGCCGCCGTTATGACACCGGTGACCGCGGTGACTATCTGCGTGCCATTGTCAGACTCGCGTGCGAACGTGAAGATCTGGGACCGGACTTCCGGGCCTGGCTCCGGAGATACGTCAGCGAGGAGATGTAGGACCTTGAGCAGCGACACGGCACCGTCCCAGGACCCCCGGGAGCCCCAGGAGCAGGGCCGGGCCGGGGACCACGGCCACGGTCGGGACCACGGCCACGGTCAGGACCACGGCCATGGTCAGGACCATGGCCACGGGCCCGGCGACCCCTGCGCGGGGCCGGCCCGGGGACTCTGGTCGGTCGACGAGCACCTGGCCGACATCCTGGCGACCGTCCGCCCCCTGGACCCGATCGAGCTCCCGCTGCTCGACGCGCAGGGGTGCGTCCTGGTCGAGGACGTGACCGTGCCGGCGGCGCTGCCGCCGTTCGACAACAGCTCCATGGACGGGTACGCGGTCCGGGTCGCCGACGTCGCGGGCGCGACCGAGGAGTTCCCCGCGGTCCTCACCGTGGTCGGCGACGTCGCCGCGGGCGCCGGCGGGCTGCCGGAGGTCGGCCCCGGACAGGCCGCCCGGATCATGACCGGCGCCCCGCTGCCGCCGGGCGCCGAGGCGGTCGTCCCGGTCGAGTGGACCGACGGCGGCGCGGGCGAGGGCTCCGCCACCGGCATGCGGGCCGCCAGCACCGCCCCGGAGGGCGCCGCGGGCGAGGTGCGGGTGCACCGCGCGGCGGAGGCCGGCGCGCACGTCCGGCGGGCCGGCGGCGACGTGCGGGCCGGAGAGCTCGCCCTCGCCGCCGGCACGGTCCTCGGTCCGCCCCAGCTCGGCCTGCTCGCCGCGATCGGCCGGGGCACGGTCACCGTCCGCCCCCGCCCGCGCGTGGTCGTCCTCTCCACCGGCAGCGAACTGGTCCAGCCCGGCGAGGAACTGGGCCCCGGTCAGATCCACGACTCCAACAGCTTCGCGCTCGCCGCCGCCGCCCGGGACGCGGGCGCCCTGGCCTACCGCGTCGGCGCGGTCGCCGACGAGGCCGAGTCGCTCCGCGCCACCATCGAGGACCAGCTGATCCGGGCCGACCTCCTCGTCACCACCGGCGGCGTCAGCGTCGGCGCCTACGACGTGGTCAAGGAGGCGCTGAGCGCCGACGGGCAGGTCGACTTCCGCAAGCTGGCCATGCAGCCGGGCAAGCCGCAGGGCTTCGGCGCGATCGGCCCCGAGCAGATCCCCCTCCTCGCCCTGCCGGGCAACCCCGTCTCCTCCTACGTCTCCTTCGAGCTCTTCGTCCGCCCCGCGATC
Source organism: Streptomyces sp. NPDC004435 (assembly GCF_042873895.1). Classification (NCBI taxonomy): domain Bacteria; kingdom Bacillati; phylum Actinomycetota; class Actinomycetes; order Kitasatosporales; family Streptomycetaceae; genus Streptomyces; species Streptomyces sp. NPDC004435. Next base: position 163,923 of record NZ_JBIAMB010000012.1, read on the forward strand.
CGCGCCCTGATGGGCCTCGACGACCTGCACCGCCCGGTCGTCCGCGCCACCCTGAAGGCCGACGCCCCGCTCACCTCCCCGGCCGGCCGCCGGCAGTACCTCCGGGGGACGTACGACGCCGAGTCCGGCACCGTCACTCCCGTGGGCGGTGCCGGCTCCCATCTGATCGCCGCCCTCGCCCTCGCGGACTGCCTGCTCGTGGTCCCGGAGGACCGCACCGCGGCCGATCCGGGCGAGGAGCTGGACGTGGTCCTCCTCGGCTGAGGAGGCGCGGGCGGGGGTACGGTGTGTCGTCCCACACAGCGACCGGGAGTGTCACGGCGATGAGCACGCAGCAAGGTCTCACCCACATCGACGAGGCGGGCGCCGCCCGCATGGTCGACGTATCGGCGAAGGACGTCACGTCCCGCACGGCGCGCGCCAGCGGGCGGGTGCTCGTCTCGCCGCGCGTGATCGAGCTGCTGCGCGGCGAGGGCGTGCCGAAGGGCGACGCCCTGGCCACCGCGCGGATCGCCGGGATCATGGGAGCGAAGAAGACCCCCGACCTCATCCCGCTCTGCCACCCGCTGGCCGTCTCCGGGGTCACGCTGGACCTCACCGTGGCGGACGACGCCGTGGAGATCCTGGCGACCGTGAAGACCACCGACCGCACGGGCGTCGAGATGGAGGCGCTGACCGCCGTCTCGGTGGCCGCGCTGACGGTGGTGGACATGATCAAGGCGGTCGACAAGGGCGCGGTCATCTCCGACGTACGGGTGGAGGAGAAGACCGGCGGCAAGTCGGGGCACTGGACCCGGGACGACGCGTGACGGGCGACGGCCGGGCCGCGGGCGCGCACGACGCCCACGGCGGCGCGCTCACCACGCCGTACGCGGCGCTCGTCGTGACGGCCTCCAACCGGGCCTCCGCCGGGGTCTACGCCGACAAGGGCGGGCCGCTGATCGCCGCGGGGCTGCGCGCGATGGGCTTCGCCGTCGACGGGCCGCAGGTCGTGCCGGACGGGGCGCCCGTCGAGGCGGCCCTCCGCGCCGGGATCGCCGCCGGGTACGACGTGATCCTGACGACCGGCGGCACCGGCGTCTCGCCGACCGACGAGACGCCCGAGGTCACCGCCCGGCTCCTCGAACGGCAGATCCCGGGCATCCCGGAGGCGATCCGGGCGTACGGCCGGGAGAAGGTGCCGACGGCGGCGCTCTCGCGCGGACTCGCCGGCGTCGCGGGCACCACGCTGATCGTGAACCTGCCGGGCTCGACCGGCGGGGTACGGGACGGGCTCGCCGTCCTGGAGCCGCTGCTGCGCCACGCGGTGGACCAGATCCGCGGCGGCGACCACCCGAGACCGGCGGAAGCGGGCCCGGACTCATGACCACGGCCTGGCCGGCCGTCCTCGTCGACGGAGACGTGCTGCTCCGTCCGATAAGGATGCGCGACCAGCGGGAGTGGCGGGAGGTGAACCGCCGCAACCGCGACTGGCTGCGCCCCTGGGAGGCGACGGTGCCTCCGCCCGCGCCCGGCATGCCGCCCGCGCAGCGCCCCACGTACCGTCAGATGGTCCGCCATCTGCGGGCGGAGGCGAACGCCGGGCGGATGCTGCCGTTCGTCATCGAGTACCGGGGGCGGATGGCCGGGCAGTTGACGGTGGCCGGGATCACCTGGGGCTCGATGTGCTCGGGGCACGTGGGCTACTGGGTGGACCGCGAGGTCGCCGGGCGCGGGGTGATGCCGACGGCGGTCGCGCTCGCGACCGACCACTGCTTCCGGACGGTGGGGCTGCACCGCATGGAGGTGTGCATCCGGCCGGAGAACGGCCCTTCGCGCCGGGTGGCGGAGAAACTCGGTTTCCGGGAAGAGGGCGTGCGGCCGCGATATCTGCACATCGACGGCGCCTGGCGGGACCATCTGGTGTTCGCGCTGACGGCGGAGGAGATCCCGGAGGGTCTGCTCGCCCGCTGGCACCGCATCCGGCGCAGGGACGCGGCCTGAGGGCCCGCCCGGATCCCCACCCCCATCGAAATTCATATAACTGTTCGAATTCCAGCGGCATATGAACACCGATCGATCTGAACAATCACAAAAAAGTTCAGTGATATCAGCCAGATCGTGCGACACACCGGGCCAATTGGCCGATGCCCCGTCTCGAACCCCTCTACCGTGTGAGGCGTGAGCAGCAGCGGCCTCATCTACGCAGTCATCGTCGGGGCCTGGGCCGCCTACTTGGTGCCGATGTGGCTCCGCAGGCAGGACGAGCTGAACGAAGCCCGTCCGACGGAACGCTTCAGCACCGCCATCCGGCTGCTGTCCGGACGGGCGGGCATGGAGCGCCGGTACGCCAAGGAGCTGCGCGAGCGGGACCGTACGGCCCTGGACGTGGTTCCCGACGTGGACCCGGACGCGGCGACCGAGCATCTCAGCTCGGTCGACGTCCGGGCCTTCGCCGCGCCTCCGGCCAGGACCGAGGCGCGCCTCGAACTCCCCGGACCCGAGCGCGAGCCCGAGCCCGGACCGGCTCCCGCCCCGGCGCCCCGGCAGCCTTCGGCGGCCGCCGGCGGTGCCGCCGAGCGGGCCCGCCGCGGCAAGGCCCTGGCGCGCCGCCGGCGCACCACGATCGTGCTCTTCTCGGCCTTCACCCTCGGAGCCGTGGTCGCCGCCGTCGGCGGCGTCGCCTTCCTGTGGGCGCCGGCCGTCCCCGCGGTGCTGCTCAGCGCGTACATCGTCCACCTGCGCGGACAGGAGCGCCGCCGCTTCGTCTACGTGATGGACCGGCGCCGCGCCGAGGCCGCCGCCGCCCGGCTCCGCGAGAGCCGCCGCGCAGCCGCGCCCACGCCCGAGCCGGAGCCCACCCCCGCGCCGCCGGTCTCCCCTCAGGAGGCCGACCGGCGCGCGCTGGTCGAGCAGACCGACCACGCCGAGTGGGTGGACCAGCAGCGCGAGCGCGGCCCGGCCCGCGGCGACAGCTGGGACCCGGTGCCGGTGCCGCTGCCCACGTACGTCACCGCGCCGGTCGCCCCGCGCGCCTCCCACGGCGTGGACGTCACCGACCCGGAGACCTGGAGCGCCGCCCGCTCCTCCACCGCCGAGCAGCCGCCCGCCGCCTCGCCGGCCCCGCGCCGCCGCCCGGCCCCGCCGCGCCGCGGCCAGGACCACGGCCGGACCCCGCTCTTCGACCAGTACGCGGACGAGGACCGCCCCCGCGCCGCCAACGAATGACGGCGCCCCGGCGGGTCCTCTCCTGACCTGCGGTGAAAGCGATTTTTCTTCTCGCCGACCGGGATGCTAATGTTTCACACGTCGCAGGGGCCTGTGGCGCAGTCCGGTAGCGCACCTCGTTCGCATCGAGGGGGTCAGGGGTTCGAATCCCCTCAGGTCCACAAGTGACAAGATCCCGGTCAGTCGGTTCGACTGACCGGGATCTTCGTTTTCCCCGCACATGCTCAGGGCGCCGGGTCCCGCCGTCCGCAGGAGGGGACGCGACGGGGGCCCGGACCGTCTCCGCGGTCCGGGCCCCCTCACCTGCCGGTCGACTCAGAAGAGCAGGTTGTACATGTTCCAGCCGCCGCCGACCCTGACGCGGGCCGGGAACGGGCGGCTCGCGGTGCCGGTGCCCTGGTAGTACCAGAGGACGCCGGCGGAGTCGCGGGCCACGAGGTCGGCCCGGCCGTCCGAGTTCAGATCGCCGGGCGAGACCAGGGAGGTGTACACGCCCCAGCCGCCGCCGACCCGGTGGGGGGCGCCGAAGGCGCCCTTGCCGTTGCCGGGGTAGAGCCACAGCACGCCGGCCTTGTCGCGGGCGATCAGGTCGGGCCTGCCGTCACCGCTGAGGTCGGTCCCGCCGGCCAGCGCGTTCATGACGTTCCAGCCGCCGCCGATACGGGTCTTGGCGGCGAACGGAGCCGTCTTCACGCCGGTGCCCCGGTACAGCCACAGCACGCCGGCCTTGTCGCGGGCGACCAGATCGGCCTTGCCGTCGCCGGTCAGGTCGCCCGCGCCGGCCAGCGCGTTGAAGACGTTCCAGCCGCCGCCGACCTTCCGGCGGGCCTGGAAGAGTCCGCCGTCCCCGGAGGGCGCCAGGAACCAGAGCACACCGCCGCGGTCGCGGGCCACGGCGCCGGGGCCGGTGCTCTGCACGGTCAGCGGACCGAGGCGGGTGAGGGCCGAGTAGCCGTTCCAGTCGGTCGTGCCGCCGACCAGATCGCTGTACTTGAAGATCTGCGGGCTGCGGCCGGAGCCCTGGTTGAAGTAGAGGTCGCCGCTCGGCGTGCGGCCGGTGAGCTGGTAGCGCGCGGTGACCGGGATCGTGCCGGCGACGCCGAAGTCGGCCGCCTTCTCCGGGTTCCCGGTGCCGAAGTCGTACACCTCGTAGACGCCGGTGGTGCGCAGCCGCCAGGCGGGGGCGGTCGCGGCGGCCTTCAGGGTGTAGCTGACCGTGTAGTCGCCGGGCTTGCCGATCTCGCAGCGGATGTCGCCGCCCCAGCCGATCTCGCCGAGCGAGTGGTCGCACGCGGCACCGGCGGCACCGCCCGCGTCCACGCCGGTGACCTGGACCTTCAGCTCACCCTCGTCCCAGCGCCGCTGGCCGGGCGCGGGGGACAGGCCGAGGACGAGCTTGCCCGCGTCGACCGCGTGCAGCTTCACGGTGTGCTTGACCGTGCCGCCGGCCGGGAGGGCCGGGACGGTGAAGGCCATGGTGTTCTTGGCCACGTGGGCGCGGGTCTTCACGGTGATCGTGGAGTGCGCCCTGCGGGTGCCGATCGGCTTGGTGGCGGCGGTCTGCGCCTCCTTGATGCCGGCGTCGACGCTGGAGCCGCGCGGCACGTAGACCAGCGAGTAGTACGCGGTCGTGTTGTCCGCCGCGGTGCTCGTCGCCTCGACCTCGGGCGCGGGGAAGCCGGCCGACCGGAGGTCGCAGAGGTAGACGCCGGCCTTGCCGCTCTTCGGCTTGCAGTCGCCGGTCGGGTCGACCTTCAGGCCCGCGGGGGCGCCGCCGCCCGACCAGCCGGCGTCTGTCAGCGGCTTCTTGCTGATGGCGTAGACGAAGGTGCCGTCCGGCTCCCCCGTGTGCTGGCCGCCGCTGCCGGACGGCGACAGCCAGGTGTAGCCCTCGCCCGGCATGAGGACCCGGGCGTCGACGGGGTCGAAGTAGTACGTCGGGTCGCCGGCCGCCATGGCCGTCCCCGCCCCGCCGACGATGCCGCCGGTGGCGAGCAGCGTCGCCGCCACTCCGGCGCTGAGAAACGTGCGCTTGCGCAAGTAGGTGCCCCCCTCGGGCGTTTGTTCGGTCGGCGGACGCTAGCACGCCGGGCCGACGGTCCCAGGGGGGGAGGGAGCCAGGGCGGGTCAGGTCAGGTCAGCGGCTTGGCGAAGCAGCGGCTGCTCTCGTGGTGCCGGTAGTGGCCGAACTTGGCGCACGGCTCGTAGCCGCTGGAGGCGTAGAGGGCGATGGCCTCGGGCTGGGCCGTGCCGGTCTCCAGGACCATGCGGGTCCGGCCGGCGGCACGGGCGTCGTCCTCCAGGAGGGCGAGGAGGCGGCGGGCCAGGCCCAGGCCGCGCGCCTCGGGGACGACGTACATCCGCTTCAGCTCGGCGTCGCCGTCCGCGTAGCCCTCCTCGTTCTCGTCCTGGCGGCGCCAGGCGCCGCTCGCGACCGGCCGGTCGGCGGAGTCGTACGCGAGGAGGTAGAGGCCCCGCGGCGGGACGAACATGGCGGGGTCGAGCGGTGTGGCGTCGCCCTCGCTGTCGTAGCGGACGGCGTACTCGGCCTGCACCGCGTCCTGCAGTTTCACGGCGTCGGGGTGGTCGTACGGGGTCGGCTGGATGCGCATGCCGGCCATCGTACGTGTGAGCGAAGAGCCGGGTGTCGGTATTCTCCCGGGATGTTCACTGTCACGAGCGCGAACGTCAACGGTCTCCGTGCCGCCGCCAAGAAGGGCTTCGTCGAGTGGCTGGCGGAGACCTCCGCCGACGCCGTATGCCTCCAGGAGGTGCGCGCCGAGGAGGCCCAGCTGCCCGCCGAGGTGCGGACCCCCGAGGGCTGGTTCACCTTCCACGCGCCCGCCGCCGCCAAGGGCCGCGCGGGCGTCTCCCTGTACCTCCGCCGCGAGCCCGACGCCGTCCGCGTCGGCTTCGGCTCCGCGGAGTTCGACGGCTCCGGCCGCTACATCGAGGCCGACCTGCCCGGCGTCACCGTCGCCAGCCTCTACCTCCCCTCCGGCGAGGCGGAGACCGAGAAGCAGGACGAGAAGTACCGCTTCATGGGCGAGTTCCTGCCCTACCTCAAGGAGCTGCGGGTCCGCGCCGCCGCCGACGGGCGCGAGGTCGTCGTCTGCGGCGACTGGAACATCGCCCACCGCGAGGCCGACCTCAAGAACTGGAAGGCCAACCGCAAGAGCGCCGGCTTCCTCCCCGAGGAGCGCGAGTGGCTCACCCGCGTCCTGGAGGAGACCGACGGCGGCTACGTCGACGTCGTCCGCGCCCTCCACCCCGACCAGGAGGGCCCCTACTCCTGGTGGTCCTACCGGGGCCGGGCCTTCGACAATGATTCGGGATGGAGGATCGACTACCAGATGACCACCCCGGGGCTGGCCGAGAAGGCGGTCAAGGCGTACGTGGAGCGGGCCGCCACCCACGCCGAGCGGTGGAGCGACCACGCGCCCGTGACCGCCGTCTACGCGCTCTAGGTGCACTCGGGCCGGGGGCCGTCAGGCCGTCAGGCCCGTCAGGCCCGTCAGGCCCGTCTGTCGCGGAGGCGGCGGTCGAGGGCCATGGAGAGTTCGGCCTCCACGACGCTCTTGGCCAGCGGGCGGAGGCGCTGGACGTCGGCCTCCTCGGTGTGGCCGGTCAGCATCTCGGCGAAGAGGCCGGCGAGCGCCTCGGCGTGTTCGCGGACGCGGGCGCCGGCCTTCAGGACCTCGGCGAGCGGCACGCCCTCGCGGACGAGGGCGGCGGAGACGTCGAGGAGGCGGCGGCTGACGTGGATGATGTCCTCGCCGTCGGTGGCGAGGTAGCCGAGGTCGAGGGCGGCGGCGAGGTTCTCCGGTGTGACCTCGCCGGCGAAGCGGTCGGCCAGCTCCTCGGGGGTGAGCCGGACCGGCTCCTCCTCGGTCGGGGGGCCCAGCTCCAGGACCTCGCCGACGTCGCGGCCGGACTCGAAGGCGGTGGTCAGGTCGGCGATGCCGGTGAGGGTGTGGCCCCGTTCGAGCAGGGCGGCGATGGTGCGGAGCCGGGCCAGGTGGCTCTCGTCGTACCAGGCGATCCGGCCCTCGCGGCGGGGCGGCGGGATCAGCCCGCGCTCCCGGTAGAACCGCAGGGTCCGCACGGTGATCCCGGCCGCCTCGGCCAGCTCGGCCACGCGGTACTCGTGCGGGGGCTCCTGGGCCTCCGCGGGCACCGCCCGTTCTCCTGATCGTTCCGCCACGCCCGCCAGCCTATGTTGTACCGCCGGTAACTTTCCCTCGCGCGACCCCTACCGCTCGGTATGGAGCTGCTCTACAGTCCCGACTGTGCCAGTGATTGCTGGCGGAATCTTGGCCGGGCGCACGGGAGGCGGCATGGCGAAGCACGAGCACGTTCGGGTGGCGGTGATCGGATCGGGGTTCGGCGGGCTCGGCGCCGCCGTCCGGCTGCGCCGCGAGGGGATCACCGACTTCGTCGTCCTGGAGCGGGCCGACTCGGTGGGCGGCACCTGGCGGGACAACAGCTACCCCGGGTGCGCCTGCGACGTGCCCTCGCACCTGTACTCCTTCTCCTTCGCGCCCAACCCCGACTGGCCCCGCACCTTCTCCGGGCAGCGGCACATCCGGGCCTACCTGGAGCACGTCGCCGACACCTTCGGGCTCCGGCCGCACCTGCGGCTGAACCACGAGGTGCGGCGGATGGAGTGGGACGCCGACGAGCTGCGGTGGCGGATCGAGACCAGCGCCGGATCGTTCAGCGCCGACGTCGTCGTCTCCGCCACCGGGCCCCTCTCCGACCCCAAGATCCCCGACGTCCCGGGGATCGACGGCTTCACCGGCAAGGTCTTCCACTCGGCCCGCTGGGACCACGACTACGACCTGCGCGGCAAGCGCGTCGCCATGATCGGCACCGGCGCCTCCGCCATCCAGATCGTCCCCGCCATCCAGCCCGAGGTCGGGAAGCTGACGCTCTTCCAGCGCACCGCCCCCTGGGTCATGCCCCGCATGGACCGGGCCATCAGCGGCCCCGAGCGCTGGCTGCACCGGAAGCTGCCCGTCACCGCCACCCTGCGCCGCGGCATCCTGTGGGGCATCCGGGAGCTCCAGGTCGGCGCCTTCACCAAGCACCCGGGCGAGCTGGGCCTGGTCGAGAAGCTGGCCAAGGCCAACATCGCCAAGGCGGTCAAGGACCCGGTGCTGCGGGCCAGGCTCACGCCCTCGTACCGCATCGGCTGCAAGCGGATCCTGCTCTCCAACACGTACTACCCGGCCCTCGCGCAGCCCAACGTCGACGTCGTCGGCGGCGGGCTCAAGGAGATCCGCGGCAACGTCCTCGTCGGCTCGGACGGCAGCGAGACCGAGGTCGACGCGATCATCTTCGGCACCGGCTTCCACGTCACCGACATGCCGGTCGCGGACCGCGTCTTCGGCGCCGACGGACGCTCCCTCGCCGAGCACTGGAAGGACGGCGTGCAGTCGCTGCGCGGTGCCACCGTAGACGGCTTCCCCAACTGGATGACGATCATCGGGCCCAACACCGGCCTCGGGAACTCCTCCATGATCCTCATGATCGAGTCCCAGCTGAACTACATGGCCGACTACCTGCGCCAGCTCGACGTCCTCGGGGGCAGGTCCGCGCTCGCCGCCCGCCCCTCCGCCGTCCACGCCTGGAACCGCAAGGTCCAGAACCGCATGGAGCGGACCGTCTGGAAGGCCGGCGGCTGCGACAGCTGGTACCTCGACGCCAACGGCCGCAACACCACGCTCTGGCCGGGCACCACCGGTGAGTTCCGCCGCGAGACCCGGCTCGTCGACCTCTCCGAGTACGAGGTGCAACGCGCCCCGAAGCCGGTCACGGCCACCCCCGAGCCGGCCGCCCGCCGCGCCGCCCGCAAGAAGGAGGCCGCCCAGTGATCGGCCTCCCCGCACCCCGTACCCTCACCGTCCGGTCCGCCGACGGCGCCGAGCTGCACGCCGAGGTGTACGGCCCCGAGGGCGCGCCCGCCGTCGTCCTCGCCCACGGCTGGACCTGCTCCATCGGCTTCTGGGCCGAGCAGATACGGGCGCTCGCCGCCGACCACCGGGTCATCGCCTACGACCAGCGGGGCCACGGCCGCTCCCCGGTCCCGGCGCCCGGCGGCTACTCGACCACCGCCCTCGCCGACGACCTGGAGGCGGTGCTCGCGGCCACCCTCGGGCCCGGCGAGCGGGCCGTCGTCGCCGGCCACTCCATGGGCGGCATGACGATCATGGCCGCGGCCGGCAGGCCCGGCTTCGTCCAGCACGCCGCCGCCGTCCTGCTCTGCTCGACCGGCCCGTCCCGGCTCACCTCCGAGGCCACCGTGGTGCCGCTCGGACCCGGTCGGCTGCGGACCCGGCTGACCGGCGCCGTCCTCGGCTCGAAGGCACCGCTGGGCCCGGTCAACGGCATGTCGAAGAAGGTCCTCAGGTACGCGACGATGGGACCGGGCTCCGCGCCCGACCGGGTCGACACCTGTGCCCGCATCGTGCACGCCTGCCCGCGCCCGTCCCGGTACGGCTGGTCGCAGGTGCTCGCCGGCCTCGACCTGGCGGCGGGCGTGCGGGAGCTGCGGGTGCCGGCCGCCGTCCTGGTCGGCACCGCGGACCGGCTCACCCCGCCGGTCCACTCCCGGGCCATGGCGGAGGCGCTGCCGCACTGCACCGGCCTGACCGAGCTGGCCGGCATGGGCCACATGACGCCGGTCGAGGCCCCGGAGGCCGTCACCGCGCAGATCCGCGAACTGACGCTCACGTATCTCGGGGCGCACCCGACCGGCAAGGAGGCAGGGGTATGAGCAGGGTCAGTCTGGAAGGACAGGTCGCCGTCGTCACCGGCGGCGCCCGCGGGGTCGGCGAGCTCCTCGCCCGCAAGCTCTCCGCGCGCGGCGCGCGGATCGCCCTGGTCGGCCTGGAGCCGGAGCTCCTGAAGGAGGTCGCGGCACGGCTGCACACCGAGGCCGACTGGTGGGAGGCGGACGTCACCGACCACGAGGCGATGGCCCGGGTCGCCGCCGAGGTCAAGGAGCGGTTCGGCAAGGTCGACATCGTCGTCGCCAACGCGGGCGTCGCGGCCGGCGGGCCGTTCGCCGACTCCGACCCGGTCGCCTGGCGGCGGGTCATCGAGGTCAACCTGATCGGCGGGGCGGTCACCGGCCGCGCCTTCCTGCCGGTCCTCATGGAGTCCCGGGGGTACTTCCTCCAGATCGCCTCGCTCGCCGCGATCACCCCGGCCCCGATGATGACCGCGTACTGCGCCTCCAAGTCCGGCGTCGAGGCGTTCGCGCACAGCCTGCGCGCCGAGGTCGCCTACAAGGGCGTGAAGGTCGGCGTCGGCTACCTCTCCTGGACCGACACCGACATGGTGCGGGGCGCGGACCAGGACGACGTGATGAAGGAGCTGCGGCAGCGGCTGCCGTGGCCGTCGAACCGCACGTACCCGCTCGGCCCGGCCGTGGACCGGATCGTCGAGGGCATCGAGCGCCGCTCGGCCCATGTGTACGCACAGTGGTGGCTGCGCGGGATGCAGGCCGTCCGCGGCTATCTGCCCGGGATCATCGCCACCGTCGGCAAGCGCGAGGTGGCCCGCTTCGAGCCGCGGCTCTCCACGGTCTCCAAGGGGCTGGTGGGCGCGGGCGGTGCGGCCGACGAGCAGTCCCGGGCGGGGAAGGGCTGAGGTGCGGCCGCACGGATGGTAACTGATCGAAATGCGTGGAATGTTCGCTCGTGCAAGGCTGGTCGAGGCCCAGGGGCACGCGCCCCCGACCCCTCTCTCACCCTTCTAGGAGTGACTTTCATGGGCATCAAGGACCAGTTCCAGGACAAGGCGCAGGAGCTCCAGGACCGAGCCAAGGACGCCATGGGCAAGGCCAAGGACCAGGCATCCCAGCGCGCTTCGCAGAGCCGCGAGGGCTCCCAGGACGCGAAGGAGCGCACGGAGCGCGAGGCGCGGCAGAGCGGCGTCCGCCGCGACCACGAGGCCTGAAGCCCGTCCTGTGACGGAAGGCGCACCCGGGACGCCGGGTGCGCCTTCCGTGCGTGTGCCCGTGCGTGTCCCGTGCCTTTCCGCGCGTGTGCTTTCCGTGCGTGCGCCCGGTGCTTCCGGCGGCCCGCCGGTCCGTAATGCGCGCGCGTGCGCGGGGGGATCTTCGTACCGTGGCCCCCATGTCCGTCGTACTGGAACGCCTGCGCCCCGACCACGCACCGGCCCTGCTCGTCTTCGAGCGGGAGAACCGGGCCTACTTCGCCGCCGCCGTGCCCGACCGGGGGGACGCCTACTTCGAGGAGTTCGACGCCCGGCACCGGGCGCTGCTCGACGAGCAGGAGGAGGGGACGGTCCGCTTCCACGTCCTGGTGGCCGGGGACGGGGAAATCGTCGGCCGGGTCAACCTCGTCGACGTGGCCGACGGCGCCGCCGAACTCGGCTACCGGATCGCCGAGTCGGCGACCGGCCGGGGGCTCGCCACCCGGGGCGTCCTGGAGGTGTGCCGGCTGGCCGTGGAGGAGTACGGGCTGCGCCGGCTGTACGCGAAGGCGTCGGCAGGGAACGCCGCTTCCCGGGCGGTGCTCGCCCGGGTCGGCTTCGGCGCGGTCGGCGGCGAGCGGCTGCGGACCGGGGAGTCGGCGATCGCTTACGAGCTGGACCTCGGGGGGAGCTTCGGGCGGGAGCGGTCCGGCACGTCCTCGTAGCCGGGCGGGTTCGCCGCCGGTTCCGAGTCCAGCAGGGCGAGGGCCTTGTGGACGGCGTCGTCGAGCTGGGCGTGGCGGCCCTCGGCCCAGTCGAGGGGGGTGCGCAGGACGGCGAGGTCGGGCACGACGCCGTGGTTCTCCACCGACCAGCCCCACTCGGTGAACCACGCGGCGTTCATGGGGACGGTGATCTGGGTGCCGTCGCCGAGCTTGTGGCGGCCGGTCATGCCGACGACCCCGCCCCAGGTGCGCTGGCCGACGACGGGGCCGAGGCCGAGGAGCTTGAACGCGGCGGTGATCATGTCGCCGTCGGAGGAGGTGGCCTCGTCGGCGAGGGCGACGACGGGGCCGCGGGGGGCGTTGGAGGCGTAGCTGACGGGCTGGGCGTTGCGGGTGAGGTCCCAGCCGATGATCTTGCGGGTGAGGGTCTCCACGACGAGTTCGCTGATGTGGCCGCCGGCGTTGCCGCGCACGTCGACGATGAGGGCCGGGCGGGAGACCTCCATCCGCAGGTCGCGGTTGAACTGGGCCCAGCCGGAGCCGCCCATGTCGGGGATGTGGAGGTAGCCGCAGCGGCCGCCGCTGAGTTCGCGGACGACGGCCCGGCGTTTGGCGACCCAGTCCTGGTAGCGCAGCGGGCGTTCGTCGACGAGCGGGACGACGGCGACGCGGCGGGCGCGGCCCTCGCCGCCGGCCGGGGTGAAGGTGAGTTCGACGGTGGTGCCGCCGGTGCCGGCGAGCAGCGGGTAGGGGCCGGTGACGGGGTCGACGGGCCGGCCGTCGACGTGGGTGAGGGCGGCGCCCTCGCGGATGCCGGTGCCGGCCAGCGGGGAGCGGGCCTTGGAGTCGGAGGACTCGCCGGGGAGGATCCGCTTGACCAGCCAGCCGTCGTCGCGGGGGACGAGGTTGGCGCCGAGGAGGCCCTGGGGGCGCTGGTAGTGGGCGGGGCCCTCGTTGCGCCGGGCGGGGGTGACGTAGGCGTGGGAGGTGCCGAGTTCGCCCATGACCTCGCGGAGCAGGTCGGCGAACTCGTCGGGGGAGGCGACCCGTTCGAGGAGGGGCCGGTACTGGTCGAGGATCGCGTCCCAGTCGACGCCGCTCATCCCCGGGTCCCAGAAGTAGGCGCGGACGATCCGTCCGGCCTCGTCGTAGGACTGGCGCCATTCGGCGCCGGGGTCGACGTCGTGGAGGATGCGGCGCAGGTCGAGGTAGACGGTGGAGTCGCCGTCGCCGGGCTCGGTGGCGGGGACGGCCCGCAGTTCGCCCTCGTCGAAGACGACGAGCCGGGTGCCGTCGCCGCTGACGGCGAACCAGTCGAGGTCGCGGGCGAGTTCGGTGCGGCGGGCCTTGACGACGGAGTAGTGCTCCAGGGTGGGGCGGCCGGAGGTGTCGGCGGGGTTGGCGAAGGTCTCGCCGAGGGCGCCGGAGATGGGCCAGCGCAGCCAGACGAGGCCGCCGCCGGAGACGGGGGCGAGCGCCGAGTACTTGGAGGCGGCGACGGGGAAGGGGGTGACCCGGTCGGGCAGTCCCTCGATCTCGACGGTGACGGTGCCGTCGCCGCTGTCGGCGCCGTCGTCGGCGGGGTCGAGGCCGCCGGCCGCGGGGCGTCCGTCGGGGAGGAGCGCGAAGGGGGAGGGGGTCGCGGAGGAGAGCGGGACGAGGTAGGGGCGGCAGCCGAGCGGGAAGGACAGGTCGCCGGTGTGGACGTCGTACACGGGGTCGAAGCCGCGCCAGGAGAGGAAGGCGAGGTAGCGCCCGTCGCTGGTGAAGACCGGGTTCTCGTCCTCGAAGCGCCCGTTGGTGACGTCGATGACCGTGCGGGGGCCGGGGCCGGAGATGCGGACGAGTTTGATGGAGCGCAGGGAGCGGCCGATGCCGGGGTGGGACCAGGTGAGCCAGGCGCCGTCGGGGGAGAAGGCGAGGTCGCGGACGGGGCCGTTGACGGAGCGGATGAGTTCGGTGACCTCGCCGTTGGAGTCCTCGGTGGCGTCGATGAGGAGGAGGCGGCCGTCGTGCGAGGCGATGGCGAGGCGTTCGCCGTCGGGGTCGGCGACGAGTTCCTCGACCCGGCCGAGTTCTCCGGCGGCGAGCCGGCGCGGGGGCCGGTCGCCGCTGGCGCGGGGCAGGTAGGCGATCTCGACGGCGTCGTCGCCCTCGGCGTCGGTGACGTAGGCGATCTGGCCCCCGCTGCCGAGCATCTCGGGGAGCCGGACGCGGACGCCGGGGGTGTCGGTGATCGCGCGGGCGGGCCCGTCGCGGTGGGTGAGCCAGTAGAGGCTGCCGCGGACGCCGACGGCGCTGGCCCGGCCGGTCTCGTCGACGGAGAGCGCGTCGACGTGCCGGGAGGCGGGGACCTGGTAGGGGCGGCGGCCGGCCCGCTGGCCGCCGAGGCGGACCTCCAGGCGGCGCGGCTCGGAGCCGGCGGTGAGGTCGTCGACGATCCACAGCTCGCCGGCGCACTGGTAGACGATCCGGCGTCCGTCGGAGGAGGCGTGGCGGGCGTAGAAGTCGGCGTGGTCGGTGTGGCGGCGCAGCCCGGTGCCGTCGGGGCGGCAGGAGTAGAGGTTGCCGATGCCCTCGTGGTCGGAGAGGAAGGCGATGCGGTACCCCTCCTCGCCGGGCGGGGCGGCGACGAACATCGGGTCGGCGAGGTGGCCGCCGATGTCGGGCAGGAGCCGTTCGCCGTGGAGCCAGAGTCGGCCGGTGGCGCCGCCCCGGTACCGCTTCCAGGCGGCGGGTTCGTGCGGCGGGGTGCCGGTGAGCAGGAGGGTGCGGCGTTCGCCGTCGAGGTCGCGGACGGCGATGTCGGAGACCGGGCCCCAGGGCATCTTGCCGCCGGGCGAGCCGTCGGTGGCGACGGTGTGGGCCCAGGAGAAGTACGAGAAGGGCTGGCCGTGCGAGGAGACGGCGAGGATGTCGCCGTCGGGGGACCAGCCGCAGACGCGGGTGTCGGTGGAGCCCCAGTGGGTGAGCTGGCGGGCGTGGCCGCCGTCGACCGGCACGAGGTGGATCTCGGGGTCGAGGCTGCGCCAGTTCGTGTACGCGATGTGGCGCCCGTCGGGGGAGAAGCGCGGGTGCCCGGCGCGGGTGCGGTCGACGGTGAGCCGCCAGGCGCGGCCGGGGCGTTCGCCCGCGGGGGCGAGGGGGGCGATCCAGAGGTCGTCCTCGGCCGTGAAGCACAGCAGGTCGTCGTGGAGGTGCGGGAAGCGGAGGTAGGCCACGTCGTCTCTCACCCGTTCATGCTTTCCGCGCGGAGGGGGTGCGGCAACTCGTACGGGCGTACGGAAGGGCGCGGGGTGTGGCCCAGGACACGTACGAAACGGTTTCGTTTCGCTGTCGGCGGGGGTACCTTCGTAGCGTACGGAGAGTACGAAACCGTTTCGTTCGCTCTCCTCGTCCCCCGCAGTCCGGAGGTAAGGCATGGCCCGCAGCAGACTCACCCCCGAGCGTGAGTCCGAGCTGTACGCGGCCGTGCTCGACCTCCTCCGCGAGGTCGGCTACGACGCCCTCACCATGGACGCCGTCGCCGCCCGCACCCACTCCAGCAAGGCCACCCTCTACCGCCAGTGGGGGAGCAAGCCGGAGCTGGTCGCCAAGGCCCTGCGCCACAGCAAGCCGTCCGGTTTCGACGAGATCGACACCGGCACGCTGCGCGGTGACTTCCAGGCACTCCTGGAGCTCGCCGACGACTGCCAGATGGAGAAGGACACCGCGCTGATGCGGGGTCTGGCCCATGCCGTCCACACCAACCCCGACCTGCACCAGGCCCTGCGCGAACTGCTCATCGACCCCGAGCTCAACGGGTTCGCCGAGTTCCTGGGCCGCGCGGTCCGCAGAGGCGAGGTCCAGCCGGACAACCCGGCCCTGGACTTCGTCCCGCACATGCTGATCGGAGCGCTCGTCGCCCGCCCGCTGATCGACGACCAGCCGGTCGACCACGCCTTCCTCAGCAGCTACGTCAACGCCGTGGTGCTCCCCTCGCTCGGCGTCTGACCCACCCCGCACCACCCGCACGTCCCTGCTCCACCTGACAGCGCACCGCTCACGCCGTCGGGCCGGCTCCCCATGCCCTGTCCCGCCCCACTATGGGAGTACGCACCCGTGGCCACCTTCCTGTACAAGCTGGGTCGCACCGCCTTCCGGCGCCGACGGCTCGTCGCCCTCCTCTGGGTGGCGCTCCTCGCGCTCGCCGGAGTCGGCGCCGCCACCGCGCCCGCCGCGACCTCCAGCTCCTTCTCCATCCCCGGCACCGAGGCCCAGCGCGCCTTCGACCTGCTCGAAGAGCGCTTCCCCGGCGCCGGCGCCGACGGCGCCACCGCCCGGGTCGTCTTCAAGGCCCCCGACGGCGGCAAGATGACCGACGCGGCCCCCAAGGCCGTCGTCGAGGAGACCGTCGACGCCCTGCGGTCCGGCTCGGACCAGATCGTCTCCGTCACCGACCCGTACACGGCCCAGGCCGTCTCCCGGGACGGCTCCACCGCCTACGTCTCCGTCGCCTACAAGGTCAACGGGATGGAGCTGACCGACGAGACCCGTGAAGCCCTCAAGCAGGCCGGACACGCGGCCCAGGGCAAGGGCCTGACGGTCGAGCTCGGCGGCGACGCCCTCCAGACCATGCCCGAGACCGGCGCCGGCGAGATCGTCGGCGTGGTCGTCGCCGGCATCGTCCTCGTCATCACCTTCGGCTCGCTCGTCGCGGCCGGACTGCCGCTGCTCACCGCGATCATCGGCGTCGGCATCGGCGTCTCCGCGATCACCGCGCTCGCCAACGTCCTGGACCTCGGCACCACCACCTCCACCCTGGCGATGATGATCGGCCTCGCCGTCGGCATCGACTACGCCCTCTTCATCGTCTCCCGCTACCGCGCCGAACTGGCCGACGGGCGGGACAAGGAGGACGCCGCCGGCCGCGCCACCGGCACCGCCGGCTCGGCCGTGGTCTTCGCCGGACTCACCGTCGTCATCGCCCTCGTCGGCCTCGCCGTCGTCAACATCCCGATGCTGACGAAGATGGGCTTCGCCGCCGCCGGCACCGTCGTCATCGCCGTCCTCATCGCCCTCACCCTGATCCCCGCGCTGCTCGGCTTCGCCGGCGACAAGGTGATCGGCCGCAAGCAGCGCAAGAGCGCCGGATCGCCGCAGACCGAGACCCCGGAGAAGGACGCCAAGCCGAACGCCGGCACCCGCTGGGCCCGCTTCGTCCTCCGCCGCCCGGTCTTCGTCCTGCTGGCCGGCGTCATCGGCCTCGGCGCGATCGCAATCCCGGCCGCCTCCCTGGAGATGGGCCTCCCGGACGACGGCGTGAAGCCGGTCTCCGCGACCGAGCGCCGCGCCTACGACCTGCTCTCCGAGGGCTTCGGCCCCGGCTTCAACGGCCCGCTGCTCGTCGTCGTCGACGGCGACAAGGCCGCCGCCGACAAGACGGCCGACACGATCAAGGGCCTCGACGGCATCGCCGCCGTCACCCCGGTCACGCCCAACAAGGCCGGCGACGCCGCCATGATCACGGTGATCCCGAAGGACCGCCCGTCCTCCGGCGCCACCGAGACCCTGGTCCACGACATCCGCGGCGCCACCGGCGACGACGTCCTCGTCACCGGCGCCACCGCGATGAACATCGACTTCTCCGAGAAGATGAACGACGCCCTCGTGCCCTACCTGGCACTCGTCGTCGGCCTCGCCTTCGTCCTGCTGACCGTCGTCTTCCGCTCGATCCTGGTCCCGCTCAAGGCCGCCCTCGGCTTCCTGCTCTCGGTGGTCGCCGCCCTCGGCGCCGTCGTCGCGGTCTTCCAGTGGGGCTGGCTGGGCAGCCTGTTCGGCGTCGAGCAGACCGGCCCGATCATGTCGATGATGCCGATCTTCATGGTGGGCGTGGTCTTCGGCCTCGCGATGGACTACGAGGTCTTCCTCGTGACCCGGATGCGCGAGGCGTACGTCCACGGCGAGCGGCCCGGCGAGGCGATCGTGACCGGCTTCCGGCACAGCGCCCGGGTGGTCACCGCCGCCGCGGTGATCATGATCGCGGTCTTCTCCGGCTTCATCGGGATGACCGACCAGATGATCAAGATGATCGGCTTCGGCCTCGCCGTCGCCGTCCTCTTCGACGCCTTCGTCGTCCGCATGGCGATCGTCCCGGCCGTCCTCGCGCTCCTCGGCCACAAGGCCTGGTGGCTGCCGAAGTGGCTGGACCGGGCGCTGCCCAACGTCGACGTCGAGGGCGAGGGCCTCGCGGCCCAGGACTCCGGCGCCCCCGCGAAGCCGGACCTCGTCAAGGCGTGACCTTCACAGAACCCCGGGGCCGCCCCTGAGCGGGGGGTGCGCCCCGGACCGCGCCGGAACCTGTGGGGACGGGGAGCCCGACGCGGCCGTACGCCGTCAGCGCGTCGTCAGCGACGTGCCGACGGCGTACGTGTGCTCCAGGAAGCGGTTCAGGGCGACGGTGTCGAACTGGACGACCGCGACCTCGTCCCGGCCGTGGAACTCCACCACCGTCTGCACCCGCCCGCACGGCCAGACCGCTATGTCGCCGCGGTGCGCGGGATCCCGCAGCCCGTCCTCCAGGAGGGCGCGGGGGAAGGACCACTCGACCCCGCCGGGGAGGACGAAGCGGACGGTCGCGGGGGAGAAGCCGGGGTCGTAGCGGAGGGTCACGGGTACGGCCCGGGCGACCGGGGCGTCGCCGATCAGACGGCCTCGGGCGCGGTCCTCGACGGCGGGCATCGACGGCTCCTCACGTAGGGCTGCGATTTGCTACTCAATGTCGCATTCTTCCCCCATGGGAGCGTGGTCACTCCCGAAACGGACGGACAGTGTCCGCCCTCACACGCCTGCCCCCCGCTCCCGCTCCTACCCATCTTGTGATGTGGGCGCTCTTGCGAGTCATTTGCAGGAGCGCTCATCATTCGGGTCGTGCATGTACCTGACGGATTCATCAACGCCCCCGTGTCGGCCGTCGCCGGTGTCGCCGCCGCGGGCGCCGTCGCCCTGAGCCTGCGCGGCGCGCGCAAGGAACTCGGCGAGAAGGCCGCGCCCCTCGCCGGTCTCGTCGCCGCCTTCGTCTTCGCCGTCCAGATGCTGAACTTCCCGGTCGCCGCGGGCACCAGCGGCCACCTCCTCGGCGGCGCGCTCGCCGCGATCCTCGTCGGACCCTGGACCGGCGTCCTCTGCATAGCCGTCGTCCTGCTCATGCAGGGCGTCCTCTTCGCCGACGGCGGCCTCACCGCCCTCGGCGTCAACATCGTCGTCATGGGCGTGGTGACCGTCGTCGTCGCCCACTTCCTCTTCCACGGCCTGCGGACCGTGCTGCCCCGCACCCGCGGCGGCGTCACCGCCGCGGCCTTCGTCGCGGCGCTCGTCTCCGTACCGGCCTCGGCCGCCGCCTTCACCCTGCTCTACGCCGTCGGCGGCACCACCCACGTGCCGATCGGCAAGGTCCTCACCGCCATGCTCGGCGTCCACGTCCTCATCGGCATCGGCGAGGCCGCCATCACCGCCCTCACCGTCGGCGCCGTCCTCGCCGTCCGCCCCGACCTCGTGTACGGCGCCCGCGGCCTCACCGCCCCGCTGAAGCTCCGCGTCGACGGCGAGCTGGTCGACGCGGCCCCGGCCGAGGACGCGCCCGCCACCGCGCCGGGCTCCCCGAGGAAGGTGTGGATCGGCGGCGTCGTCACCGCCCTCGTCCTCGCCGGCGTCGTCTCCTTCTACGCCTCCCAGAGCCCCGACGGACTGGAGAAGGTCGCCGCCGACCAGGGCATCGACGCCAAGGCGGAGGAGTACGAGCACGCCACCGCCGACTCCCCGCTCGCCGACTACGAGCTCGACGGCATCGGGATCAAGCGCCTCTCCGGCGGCCTCGCCGGAGTGATCGGCGTCGGCCTCACCCTCGCCGTCGGCACCGGCGCCTTCTGGGCCGTCCGCCGCCGCAGGCAGGCGGCCGACACCGGCGCCCAGGTCTGACATGGGAGCGGGGCACGCGCACACCCTGTACCGGCGGGGCGACTCGCCGGTGCACCGCCTGCCCCCGCACACCAAGCTCGCCGCCGTCCTCGGCTTCGTCCTGGTCGTCGTCACCACCCCGCGCGAGGCCGTCTGGGCCTTCGCCGGCTACGCGGCCCTGATCGGCGCCGTCGCCGCGCTCGCCCGCGTCCCCGCCGGCTTCCTGCTCCGGCGGCTCGCCATCGAGCTGCCCTTCGTCGGCTTCGCCCTGCTCATGCCCTTCGTGGTCCCCGGCGAGCAGACCGAACTCCTCGGCGTCTCCGTCAGCGTCCCCGGCCTGTGGGGCGCCTGGAACATCCTCGCCAAGGGCACCCTCGGCGTCGCCGCCTCCGTGCTCCTCGCCGCCACCACCGAACTCCGCGCCCTGGTCCTCGGCCTCCAGCGCCTCGGCCTGCCGTCACTGCTCGTCCAGATCGCCTCCTTCATGATCCGGTACGGCGACGTCATCACCGACGAGCTGCGCCGCATGTCCATCGCCCGCCGCTCCCGCGGCTTCGAGGCGCGCGGGGTCCGCCACTGGGGCGTCCTCGCCAAGACCGCCGGCGCGCTCTTCATCCGCTCGTACGAGCGCGGCGAACGCGTCCACCTCGCCATGATCAGCCGCGGCTACACCGGCACCATGCCGCTCCTCGACGAGCGCCCCACCACCCGCGCCCAGTGGACGACGGCCCTGGCGCTCCCGCTGGCCGCCCTTCCGCTCTGCCTCCTCGCCCTCCTGGGCTGAACCGGGACGACCACCATGACCAGCACCCCCTCCCTCGACGTCCGCGGACTCGCCTACGCCTACCCCGACGGCCACCAGGCCCTCTTCGGCGTGAACCTCACCCTCGGACGCGGCGAGCGGGTCGCCCTCCTCGGGCCCAACGGCGCGGGCAAGACCACCCTCGTCCTCCACCTCAACGGCATCCTCGCCGCCGGCGCGGGCAGCGTCACCGTCGCCGGGCTCCCCGTCGGCAAGAAGCACATGGCGGAGATCCGGCGGAAGGTCGGCATCGTCTTCCAGGACCCCGACGACCAGCTCTTCATGCCGACCGTCCGCGAGGACGTCGCCTTCGGCCCGGCCGCGGCCGGGCTGCGCGGCGCCGCCCTGGACGCGGTCGTGGAGCGGGCTCTGGAGCGGGTCGGCATGACCGCGTACGCGGACCGGCCCCCGCACCACCTCTCCTTCGGCCAGCGGCGCCGGGTCGCCGTCGCCACCGTCCTCGCCACCGAGCCCGAGATCCTCGTCCTCGACGAGCCGTCCTCCAACCTGGACCCGGCCTCCCGCCGCGAGCTCGCCGACGTGCTGCGCTCCCTCGACGTCACCGTCCTCATGGTCACCCACGACCTGCCGTACGCCCTGGAGCTCTGCCCGCGCGCGCTGATCCTCAGCGAGGGCGTGATCGCCGCGGACGGCCCGACCCGCGAGCTCCTCTCCGACGAGGAGCTCATGGCCCGCCACCGGCTCGAACTGCCCTTCGGTTTCGTTCCGGGTTCCGTCGCCTGAGACCATGGGACCCGTTCGTACGAAAGGGTGAAGGTGGGTCGGGTGGACGTCCAGGGCACGGTGGCACCGGGCTGGGAGCCGGTCGCGGACGCGTTCCGCCGCAACTTCGAGGAGCGCGGGGAGAAGGGCGCGGCGGTCGCCGTCCACCACGACGGCGCGAAGGTCGTCGACCTGTGGGCGGGCACCAAGGACGCCGACGGCACGGACCCCTGGGAGGAAGGCACCGCGCAGGTGGTCCGCTCCGCCACCAAGGGCGTCGCCGCCGCCGTCCCGCTCCTCCTTCACCAGCGCGGCCGGATCGACCTGGACGCCCCGGTCGCCACGTACTGGCCCGAGTTCAAGGCGGCCGGCAAGGACCGGGTGTCGGTACGGCAGCTCCTCGCCCACCAGGCCGGCGTCCCCGTCCTCGACCGCCCCCTCACCCTCGCCGAGGCCCTCGACCCCGAGGCGTCCACCGCGGCCGTCGCCGCCCAGGCGCCCGTCTGGGAGCCCGGCACCGCCCACGGCTACCACGCCCACACCTTCAGCTGGCTCCTCTCCGGCCTCGTCCACCGCGTCACCGGCCGCACCATCGGCCGCTGGGTCGCGGAGGAGATAGCCGCCCCGCTGGACCTGGACCTCTGGATCGGCCTCCCCGAGACGGAGGCACACCGGGTCGGCCGCCTCGCCCCGGTCGAGGCCCCCGAGGACACCGGAGCCCTGCGCCTGCGCCCCAAGCGCTCGGTCACGGAGGCGTGGCAGGACCCCGCCTCCCTCACCCGCCGCGCCTTCGAGGTCATCACCCCCAAGCCCGACGAGAACGACCCGGCCTACCGCGCCGCCGAACTCCCCGGCTCGGCCGGCGTCGCCACCGCCCGCGCCCTCTCCCGCTTCTACGCCGCCACCCTCGGCCCCCTCGCCGACGGCGCCCCCCGCCTCTTCGCCCCCGCGACCCTGGCCCTGGCCCGCACCGAGGAGTCCGCGGGCCCCGACCGGGTCCTGCTCGTCTCCACCCGCTTCGGCCTCGGCCACATGCTCCACGGCCCCGCCTCCCCCCTCCTCGGCCCCACCTCCTTCGGCCACCCCGGCCGAGGCGGCTCCCTCGCCTTCGCCGACCCCGACTCCGGCACCGCCTTCGGCTACGTCACCAACGGCATGCGGAAGACCGTCACCTCCGATCCCCGGGCCCAGGCCCTGGTGAGGGCGGTCAAGTCCCTGCTCTGATAGGCGGCATGAACCGTTTCGAGGGACGCACGGCACTGATCACCGGCGCGGGCAGCGGCATCGGCGCGGCGACCGCCCGCCGACTCGCCGCAGAGGGGGCGCGGGTCCTCGTCACCGACATCGACGAGGAGGCGGCCCGCACGGTGGCGGCGGACCTCCCGCACGCCACGGCGCTGCGCCTGGACATCACCGACCGCGCGGCGATCGACCGCCTGATCGGCGGACTCCCCGCCCTCCACGCCCTCGTCAACAACGCCTTCGTCCCCTTCACCGACGACCCCGACGAGAACTGGCGCCGCCAGCTCGACGGCACCCTCCTCGGCGCCGTCCACTGCTCCCGCGCCGCCCTTCCGCACCTGGCCGCCACCGCCGGCGCGATCGTCACCATCGGCTCCGTCAACGCGGAGACGGACTTCGGCGACCACGCCTACAGCGCCGCGAAGGCCGCCCTCGGCTCCTTCACCCGCACCCTCGCCGGCGAGGCCGCGCCCCTGGGCGTCCGCGTCAACCAGATCAACCCCGGCACCATCGACACCCCCTCCTGGGCGGGCCGCGAGGCGCCCCTGGCCGAACTGGGCGCCCGCGCATACCCGCTGGGCCGGGTGGGCACCCCCGAGGACGTCGCCGCCGCCGTCGCCTTCCTGGCCTCCGCCGACGCGGCCTGGATCACCGGCACCACGCTCCGCGTCGACGGCGGCCTCCTCGCCGTCAACCGGCACTTCCGCGAGATCCTGGGCGACGGCTGAGCGGCAGGCGGCCGACGGTCGCTCAGGTGACGTGCAGCATCAGGCCGATGCCCGCCACCATCAGACCGGCCGCGGCGATCCTCGGCCCGCCGAAGCGCTCCTTGAAGAACAGGGCGCCGATGGCCGCGCCGACGATGATCGAGGACTCGCGCAGCGCGGCGACGGGAGCGAGGGGCGCCCGCGTCTGCGCCCACAGGACGAGGGCGTAGGCGGCGACCGAGAGCGCCGCGCCGAGCAGGCCGCGCGCCGCGTGCGGGCGGAGCGCGGGGAGGAGCGCGCGGCGGCGGACGGCCAGGGCGTACGCCGGGACGACCAGGCCCTGCAGGAGCATCAGCCAGGTGATGTAGCCGAGCGTGGTGCCGGAGGCGCGGACGCCGACGCCGTCGACGACCGTGTACAGCGCGATGGCGAGGCCGGTGGCGAGCGCGGCGAGCAGCGCCGGCCGGTGCGCGCCCTTCCCGCGGACGCCCCACAGGGCGAGACCCGTCAGGCCCGCGCAGGCGACGGCCACGCCGAGGAGCTGCCAGGCGTCCGGCACCTCGTGGAGGAAGACGGCCGCGAGCAGCGTCACCACCAGCGGGGCCGTACCGCGCGCGATCGGGTACATCTGCCCGAAGTCCCCCAGGGTGAAGGACTTCATCAGCAGCGCGTAGTACGCGACGTGCAGGGCCGCCGAGGCGAGCAGGTACGGCCACGCCCCGGCGGCGGGGACGGGGACGAAGGGCACGATGGCCAGGCCGATCAGCGCCCCGCCGCCCGCGATGAGCGTGAAGGAGAGCAACTGGTCGCGGATGTGGTGGGCGAGGGCGTTCCACGACGCGTGCGCGACCGCCGCGAGCAGCACCACGCACGCGACCAGCGGCGTCACGCCGTGCGCTCGCGTCGCTCGCTCACGTCCGCGAGGGTCGCGCCCGCGTGGGCGATCAGCTCCTTCGGGGGCAGCGCGAACACGGAGTGCGGGGTGCCGGCCGCCGCCCACACCAGGGCGTGGTCGAGCAGGCCCTCGTCGGCCAGCACGCGGGTCCGGGTGCGGTGCCCGAAGGGCGGTACGCCGCCGATCGCGTACCCGGTCGTCTCCCGCACCACGCGCGCGTCCGCCCGCGTGACCTCCCCGGCGCCCAGCGCCTCCCGCACCCGCTCGACGTCCACCCGCGAGGCCCCGTCCATGAGGACGAGCACCGGGACGCCGTCGGCGGCGAAGATCAGCGACTTCACGATCTCGGAGACCCGGCAGCCGATGGCGTCGGCGGCCTGCTGGGCGGTGCGCGTCTCGTCCGGGAAGCGGCGGACCTCGACATCGAGGCCCAACTCGGCGAGGGCGGCGGCGAACTGGGGGTGGGCGGCGGAGCCGGCGTCGGTCGTCATGCCCGCACGGTAGCGGTGGGTGTACGCGCCACGCGACGCGTTTCGGTCCTCGGACCCCCGCCCTCGGGCCGGCCCCGGACCCCCGCCGTCGGGTCGGGCCCGTACCTCCGCTGTCAGGCTCGGCCCTGTACCTCCGCCGTCAGGCTGGTCCCCCGTACTCCCGCCCTCGGGCCAGGCCCGTACCTCCGCCGGCACCGACCGTCCTCGAACCTCCGTCCCCAGCCCAGCCCCCAGCTCGGCCCCGCCCCCGGCTCAGTCCGCCTTCAGGACCTCCGCCACCACCGGTCCGGCCGCCTCGCCGCCGTGGCCGCCGGCCTGGACGACGGCCGCGGCGGCGAGGTCGCCGGAGTAGCCGGTGAACCAGCTGTTGGAGTCCTGGCCGTCGACCTCCGCCGAGCCCGTCTTCGCGCCCTTCGGATACGGCACGCCGGCCATCGACTCCAGCGCGGTGCCGTTCGAGGCGGTGGCCGCCGCGCGCATCATCTTCCGCAGCCCGTCCGCGACCTCGCCCGGCAGCGGCTCGGCCTCGGCGAACTCCCGCCCGTCCACGTCCCGGGGGATCAGGTACGGCTGGCGGAAGCGGCCGTCCTTCACCGTCGCCGAGACCGACGCCATGTTGAGCGCGTTCATGGTGATCCTGCCCTGGCCGATGTAGGAGGCCGCCGTCTCGGACCCGGCGGACTCCGGCACGGACCCATCGGTGGTCTGCGTGCCGACGGACCACACCTCGCCGATGCCGAACCACTTGCGGGCGGTGTCACCGAGGGCGGTGTTGTGGACGCCCTTGGCCTGGAGCGGGGTGATCGCCTTGATGAAGGCGGTGTTGCAGGACATGGCGAACGCGTTGGTCAGGTCGCCTCTGGTGGTGAAGCGTTCGAGGTTCTGGAAGGTCTGCTCCTCCCACCGCACGTCCGGCGGGCACTCCACCGGCGTCCCCGGCCGGGCCACCCCGTACCGCATCATCATCGCCGCCGTCACGATCTTCATCGTGGAGCCGGGGGCCTGCTCGCCCTGGAAGGCGGTGTTGAAGCCCGAGGCCGGGTTGTTGGCGACCGCCCGGATCGCGCCCGTCGACGGCTCGACGGCGGCGACGGCCGTCTTCGGGAACCGCTTCACCGCCTTCTCGGCCGCCGCCTGCACGCCCGCGTCGATCGTCGTCCGCAGCTCACCCGGCTTCCCGGCGGCCAGCACGAGGAGCGTGCTGCTCGGGTTGCCGTTCGCGTCCTCGATCCAGGTCTCGACCCCGGGCTTCCCGCCGGCCTCGGCGCCGTACCGCTGCCGCAGCGCGTCCAGGACGGGCACCAGCGACGGGTACTTCTCGGCCGGCAGCGCGACGCCCTTGTGGTCGAGCGCCCGCACCGCCGGGACCTTCGCCGTACCGGTCCGCAGCGTGGCGCCGGCCGTCAGCTTCGGGTGCAGCACGGTGGGCGTCCACCGCACCAGCGGCCGGCCGGTGGACTCGCCGCGGACGACGCCCAGATTCGACCGGTACGTCCACGGCTTCGACACCCCGTCGTACGTGACCGTCGCCTTCACCGTGAACGGCACCGTCGTCCCGGTCGGCGTCCCGGCCGTGATCACCGCCTCGGAGACCCCGCCCCCCTCGCGGTACGCGGCGATCGCCGGGCCCGCCGTCACCGGATCGTTCGTCAGCTGACCGGCCCGGTCGGCCTCCCCCGCCGCCCAGGCCGCGAGGAACTCCCCGGCGGTCGCGGTGACCTCCTCCTCCGTCAGTGGTCCGGTCCGCGGCGCCGACCGCGTCCCGACGTCCGTCGCCCCGCCGGTGACGCCGTTCCAGAGGTTGTACCCCCCGTACCCCACCCCGCCGGCGACGACGAGGAACACTCCTCCGACGATTCCGACCTTGGCTCCACTGCGCATGATGTGGGTTCCCCTCCCCTTGTGGACCATCGAGTCAAGCAGCCGCCACTGACACCGGTCGAGCAGGATCAGGTCACATCTGTCATCTCCACCGCAAACGGAATTCTCCCTTGCGAAGGATCTGTGAAGGCGTCCGAACCCTGGTCCCGGCTGTGGCGCCGAGTGTCTCCGTCCCTAGGATGCCGTCCAGCGTTGCTACCGCATCGACGGTCCGGCGGGGCGAATGGGAGGAGTCACCATGGCGTGGGACGAATGGAACCAGCTCAAGGCGGAGGCCGGGGCCTCCTCGGCCCGGATGCGGCTGAACGGCGTGCCGGACGAGCAGGACGGCAAGAGGGAGTCGACCAACAGCCAGGGCGACCTCAAGGTCGTCAACGAGCACCTCGCCAAGATCGGCGACCACGCCTTCGGGCTCCACCACCGGCTGTGGCGCGAGGCCCGGGTCGCCGAGACCACCACCGACTCCGCCGCCTCCGACCTCTCCGGCCAGGGCTTCGAGCTGGGCGGCGCGCTCAGCCACGTCTCCGTCAAGTGGGACTCCGCGGTGGCGGACCTCATGGACGCCTGCGCCCACATCTCGAACCACATGGACTACACGAAGAACGCCCACGCCGGCGACGAGACCTTCATCCAGCGCCGCATGAGCAGCATCGCCACGCTCGACGCCGGCTTCGACGAGCGGGCGTCCGAGCCCGGCAAGCCGAACAAGGTGTACGGCGAGAAGGAAGACAAGGGCGACAAGAAGGACGGCGAGTGATGGACTTCGACACCCTGCTGCACGCCAAGTTCGGCACGCTCGACGCGGCGCTGACCGACTGGAACACCCAGGTCACCAACCTGGAGAAGCTGGAGAAGGACGCCAGCCAGGGCCTGAAGGGCGCCGCCGCCAAGGCCGACTGGCAGGGCGTGAACTCGCAGGTCGGGCGGAGGTTCATCGACAAGACCGCCGGCGAGTTCGCCGACGCGCACACCCAGGCCACCTCCATCCGCAACATCCTCCGCGACACCATCGGCGAGCTGAAGAAGGCCAAGACCGACCTGGAGGGGGCCATCGCCACCGCCCGGCTCCAGATGGTCTCCGTCGTCCCCTCCGGGAAGAACTTCATGGCCAAGGCCATGGACGGTGACGCGGGCAAGGACGTCAAGCAGAGCACCGTCGACGGGGTGCGCGACCAGATCGACCGGATCATCTCCGCCGCCCGCGAGAGCGACAGCTCCGCCGCCAAGGTCCTGCGCGCCTTGGTCGACCAGGCCGACAAGGGCTTCGGCGACGCGAAGTACGCCGACCGGGACCAGGCCGCCGAGGCGATGAGGACCGCCGAGAACCTCGCGGCCCTGGCGAAGAAGGACCCGAGCAAGCTGACGGCGGCCGAGTTCGACACGCTGCTCGCCGGCCTCACCAAGTACCACGGCGACGACCTCTTCTCCTCCACCTTCGCCCACAAGCTCGGCGCCCAGGGCACCCTCGACTTCTGGGCCGGCCTCAACGACGCGAACAGCCGGGACCAGCCCGCCGACGGCAAGCGCCTCGACCGCTACAAGGACCTCCAGCAGCAGCTGAGCCTCACCCTCGCCAACGCCACGCAGAGCGCGAGCCCCGACATGTCGCGCTGGAAGTTCGACATGCTCCAGGCCGTGGAGAAGCCGATCGGCCCCGGCAACGGCATCTCCGGCTACGTCGTGATGAGCAACCTCATGCGCGCGGGCGACTTCGAGGACGAGTTCCTCGGCAGCTACGGCCGCAACATGCTCTCCCACGAGCAGGAGGGCGTACGCGAGGGCCGCCGCCCGGAGCAGATCTGGGGCTACAACGGCGGCGGCCTCTGGCCCCACCTGAACTCCACCGGCACCGACTTCGGCTTCGACCCGATGACCGGCTACATGAAGGCCCTCTCCAACAGCCCGGACGCCGCCACCGCGTTCTTCTCCCAGGAGTTCATCGCCAAGGACACCGAGAACAACCCCTTCAAGCGCGACACCGACGGCGACGGCAACAAGGGCCACATCGGCCTCTCCAACTTCCAGTACCTCTTCGAGGAGCGGGAGTGGATGCAGGACCAGGACTCGGAGGGCGAGGACAGCATCTCCGGCAAGAACTACCTCGCCGCGGCCCTGGAAGCGGCCACGACGGGCCACCCGGCCGGCGAACTCCCGACCTCGGCGACCGCCGTCCACACCGAGGACCAGGCCAAGCTCTACGGCGAGATCGTCAAGTCCGTCTCCGAGGTCCCCTCCCGCCTCACCGACAACAGCTTCATGTCGGACAGCATGGGGCAGATCTCCGCGGAGTACATGGCGGACATCCACCGCGGTCTGCGGGCGGGCGACGCCGGCGAGGAGAAGCTCTACCCGATCGCGGGAGCGACCGCGCCCCTCAACGAGCAGGACCTCACCCGCTTCCTGTACACCGTGGGCCAGAACCCCGAGGGGTACGCGGCCGTCAGCGTCGGCCAGCACGCCTACACCGCGGGGATGCTGGAGTACCACTTCGCCCACCCCGACGCGTTCGTGGACGAGAAGGGGAACACCCCCGCGCAGAACCTGGAGAAGGCCACCAGCGCCGTCGCGCACAACGCCGGCGAGATCCAGGGCATGCTGGGAGCGGGCCGCGCGTACGCGGCGGAGCTGGACGCGGGCAACAAGGACGCCGAGTTCAACGACGCCATCACGAAGGCCGGCGAACTCGGAGAGTCCCTCGTCGGCATCGGCGTCGGCGCCGCCACGGCCTCGGCCGTCGGCCCGGGCGCGGTCATCGCCGGCGGCGCGGCGGAGACGGTGGCGGGCGAGATCATCGGCAGCCTCACCGAGGGCCTCATGAAGGACAGCTCGGGCGAGGTCATCTACCGCAACGGCGAGGAGATCAACGCGACCCGCGAGTCGACCTTCGCCCTCGTGGAGAAGGCCGCCCAGGAGTCGGAGAAGAAGACCGGGGTCTCCTACCCGAGCGTGGTGTCCTCGATCGCGGGACAGACCGAAGCGGGCTTCACCTCCGCCCACACCAACATCCGCGACTACTGCGAGGGCGTGGGCGTCCCGAACGCGCTGGAGAAGGACAAGTGAGCATGACGTCGAGAAAGCGCGGCACCCTCGCGCTCGCGGTGTGCCTGGTGCTGGTCGCCGCCTGGGCGGCGATCAGCTACGCCACGAACACCCCGCCCTTCAAGAAGCCGAAGGGGACGATCGAGGCGGCCGACCTCTGCCCGTCGTTCGGGGAGTCGCAGGAGGCCGCCGACCTCCTGAACCGACTGCTGCCGTACGCCGCGGAGTACCGGTTCTCACGGGACGAAATCCCCCTCCGAGCCGTCGGCGACCCCGATCTGCGCAGCACGTCGAGCTGCTCCGTCAGCGGCGACGGCCGTCGCCTGCTCCTGGTGCGCACGGAGATGGCCTCCTGGAGCAGCGAGGAGGCGTGGCAGGAGGAGGTGCGCAGCGAGACCAACGGGCGGAAGCCGACGGCCTTCGACGCCGGACGCTGGGCCTTCACCACCACTCCGGAGATCCTGAGGGTCGGAGCGGTGTTCTCCGCGTGCCTGAGCGAGCCCCAGGACATTGGACTGAGCACCTCCGTCCTGCTGCCGGCCCCCGCCCCCGCCGACCGCCTCGACGACCTCCGCCGTCTCACCGAGATCGCCGCCCAGCAGGCCCACACCGGCGCCCGCTGCCCGCTCCCGGCGGACACCCCCCGCCGGTAGGAGAGGGGATCAGGCGCGTCGGAAGCCGTCGACGGCCATGGAGACGGTGAGGGCCAGGAAAGCGAGACCGACGGCGACGACGGCCAGGAGGCCGAGCGTGCCCGTCGCCTTGGCGATCCACGATTTCGCCTGGACCGGGTCGGCGGGGTTCCTCGGGTGGTAGGCGACCTTGACGGTCGGCGCGCTGCCGGAGACGTACGCGCCGCGGACCACGCCGTGCAGGTCGGTGTAGGCGTAGTCCTTGGGCCCGCGGCGCACCGCCTCGACGGTGATGCCGTACCGGGGGTAGGTCCACTCGCGGTACTGCATGGACAGGGCCGCGACCCCGAACGCGGCGATGCCCACGGCGATGGGGGTGAACACCAGGAACGCGACCGCGCGGCTCACCGACTCCACGATGCCCAGGGGTACGGCCACCCCGGCCGCCACCAGGCCGGTGACCCACGCCGTGAGCCTGAACGCGCGCGTGTACCAGTCGTCATCGGACCCCGCCGGCGCGCCGTCGGTGACGAGGGCCGCGCCGTCGGCCGCCCGCTCCTCCGGCAGGAGCGCGGTGACGGCGTCGGCGAACGCCGTGGCCGCCACCTCGCTCACGCCCCGGACCTCGTACGTGACCGGGGTCGTCCCGGCCGGGGCGGTCAGCTCCACGGCAAGGGCCCGGCCCTCGGCGCCGACCCGGCGGACGGCCTGGAGCGGGATCCGCTTCTCCTCGCGCCGCCGGCTCAGGACGAGGACGTCGTCCTGAGCCTGGAGGGTGGTACCGGCGCGGCCCCGGAGGACGGGTATCGGTGAGGTGGTGGTGGACATGGGCGTTGATAGTAGGGGGGGACGGCTTTCAGGCGTGGGGTTGTTCAGGGACGGGCGACCGGGTGGGCACCGCACCCCTCTGAAAGGCTCTTCAACGGTCGAGAGGGCCCGACCGTCGGTCGGGCCCTCTCGGGGTGTCTCGGCAGCTAGATCCAGGTGTCGAGCCACATCCTGGCCCGCCACTGGTCCATCGGGATCGGTGTCGCCGTGTAGATCGGCCAGAAGTAGATGAAGCCTCGCGGGTCACGGCCCGCACGGCCCTGACCAGTGCCTTCGCCCCCTTCAGGCAGCTACCTGGCCTCTGTGGGCCGTCCCTGGGCCGTGTGGAGGTGTAACTCTTCTGCTGAACGGGGGTGGGGTGAGGTGCCGCACACGCGCTGCGTACCGGTGAGAGGTGGCTCTTCCGAAAGCGGGGTGTGGCGAATCGTGGCGAACCAGCGCTCGCGCTCTGAAGTGATCTGACGCAGCGGTAGGTTGCAAGAGTCTGCTGCTCTCTCTCCAAGAGCACCTGTCGTGGTGACAGGGCCCAACGTTGTTTGGGCGATTGAGAGAGGAGCCTGACCTGATGGGGCGATCGAGCAAGAGGAAGTCCTGCCGCAGTGCTCAGTTACGAGGCTGGGCTGAACTGGCGGTACTGGCTCTAACTGCGATCACTGCCATTGCGGGATGCGTCGAGCGTTTCATGTGACGCAGCAGGGACTGGACGGCTGGTCGGGCATTGAGTGGGCCCGGCCGACGAGTACTCGGCCAGGCCCACGCTACCCCGCGCACGGGCCTGGCTATGGGCGGCATCCCGTAGTCAGGCCCGACGTGCGTACAGGGCGGCAGAGGCCCCGAGTGCGACGAAACGGAGCCGCTGCAGGACGAGGTAACCGCAGTTCATCCGGTTCATCAAGCGTCAGTCATTGACCGAGAGGGAAATGGGCCTCTTGTCATGATTTAACCGTGGCGCAAAAACCATAGCGCCCCATGGCTACGCCAGGGCGGAAAAAATGAAAACCGCAGGTAGGAGCTTTGAAGGGGGTAGCGAATCCTGGCGTATCGAGGCCACTCCTCCTTACTGCCCAGTTGAAGAGAGGCGGCGATGCGCTATCAGCGAGTTGGATGGTAGAGGCATTCGATCGCCTTCCGGGTGCGGCCCTCGCTGCTCGGCATGAGGTGGGTGTACGTCCGGAGCGTGAACCCGGGGTCGGCGTGACCCAAGTACTGACTCAGGGCCCGGATGTTCTCGCCGGCGTCCAGGAGCACGGAGGCGTAGAAGTGCCTCAGGGCGTGCATGCCATGCTCCGGGGCGGACGCGTGCCGTTCGCCGTCCTTCGGCTCCGGGATGATGCCCGCGGCTGCAAGTGCGGGCTTCCACATGAAGTCGTTGAAGTAGCTCACGCGGACGTGGTCGCCTCCCGACCCGGAGAAGACGAGCGACTTGGTCACGGGCGGACCGTCCGGGGTGCGCCAGGGGAGCGTGATGGTGACCGGCGGGTGCTTCTCCGAGTGCGCCTTGATGGCGGCGGACACGGACGGAGGCAGGGGAACGTCGCGGACCTTGCCGCCCTTCGGGGGAGCGAAGACAAACTTCCCTCGGATGCGCTTGAGCTGGTGGCTCACGGAGAGCCATCCGCCCTCGTGGTCCACCTCATCCTCGGAGAGCCCGAACACCTCCCCCTGGCGCAGCCCGCACCCGCCGGCCACGTCGACCGACGTTCGCAGGAACTCCGGCAGAGCCGCCCGGACGGCGAACACCTGGTCCACGGTCCAGGGAGCGATCCGGGTAGGGGCCCCCTTCGGAACCTGGACCGACCGTGCCTTGCACGGGTTCTTGGAGATGACGCCGTCGTCCAGGGCGGCGCTGAACGCTGCCGAGACGGTGCCGAAGATGATCCGGCGGTGCGAGGCGGCCGGCACGTTCGTCTCCAGCTCACCGAGCCACGTCCGGATGTGCCCCGGCTGGAACGACACGAGCGGCCGGGTCCCGATGTACGGGTACGCGTGCAGTCGCAGCCGACGCTCCGCCGCCTCGCGGCTGTTCACCTCGGTCGTGTGCGTCGCGACCCACTTCTCCGCGAACTGCCGGAAGGTGATCCGGGCGGCGCGGGGGTCGGTGTACTGCCCCCGGGCCATGTCGGCGGCCGTCTCGTTGAGCCACTTCTCGGCGAGGCGCTTCTGCCTGTCGGGGAAGCTCTTGGACTTCTCGGTGCCGTCGGGACCGACGTAGCGGGCCCTGTAGCGCAGGCCCGTGCCGTAGCGGTCGGACTTGACCCGGCGTTCCTTTCCGTCGGCGTCGGTCTCGGTCTTGTACCAGCGGTCCTGGACGTGGCCGGCCATGGGTGAGTGTGGTTCCTTTCGGCGTACGGGAAAGGCCCGTGCCGCCTCACGATCGGGGTGGCACGGGCCGGTGAGGGATGGGTCAGGCGGCGGCGTCGAGTTCGCTCTGCTCGGTGACCCACGCCTGGACGGCGACGGGGTCGTAGCGGACGTGTCGGCCGACGCGGAATCCGGGCGGGCCGGTGCGCTGCTTGCGCCAGTGGTAGACGGTCTCCAGGGGGACCTCGAAGAGGGCGGCAATGTCCTCGGGTGTGAGGTACCTGGAGGGGAGGTTGGTGATGGGCTGGGGCGTCTTGGCGGTGGCCATCAGGCTCCTTCAGCTCGGTCCGGGGTTGCTGGAAACCCCGGAAAGTGCTGACAGAACTGACAGAACCTCGCCGTATGGCCTCTGACCTGCCGCTTTGGCCGCTTTGACTGCTGTGACAAAACCTCAAAAAACTCTGACAGAACCTCGAAAACCTAGGTTCTGTCAGACCGGGCGGGTCGGCCCCGGGGAGGTTTTTTGAGTTCTGTCAGAGTTTTCGAAGGTTTTGTCACACCTCCGGAAACCCTTGTTTTCGCAGGTCAGGCGGCTGGTCGGGAGGTTCTGTCAGTTCTGTCAGCGGTTTCGGGGGTTTTCAGGCGGCGGAGGTGACGCGGGGGTGGGTCTCGTAGCGGGGCGAGGGCGGCCGGCCGCCGCGCGTGCTGCGGGGCGGCGGGGGCTGCTGACGGAGCCAGCCGTGTTCCTCCAGGAGGTCCAGGGCGGGGTCGAGGTCGCCCATGGCGGCGAATTCGCTGCGGGGCATCGCGCGGAAGAGGTCGCGCTTGGTGAAGGTCGCGGTGCGGGTTTCGCTCAGGTGGGTCAGCACCGTGTGGGCGGCTTCCTGGGCGGGGGCGGCCTTCATGGCGTTGAACACGTCGAGGGCGTGGGCGGTGAAGTAGTCGCCGAGCCGTGTGGCGGCGGCCATCGTCTCGGCGGCGATGGGCCGGTGCCAGGCGTCCTCGGGGTGGGTGGCGAGGTGGAGAAGCCCGGCGATGCGGGCGACCGCGCCGTCGCGCTTGCTGGCCCAGTTGATGACGGGCCAGAGGGGGCCGTCCTTGCGCAGGCGGGACTCGGTGACCCGCTGGTAGGCGAGGAGGACGGCGTCCGCCTCCGGGGTGAGGGTGAGGGTGGCGGATTCGGTCCAGGCCGCGAGGGTCAGGGCGAGGTGTCCGAGCTTCTGGGCGTAGGTGCCGCCGGTCTCGGGGGCGAGGAGTTCGGGGGTGAGGTTGCGGTAGCCGACGAGGGACTCGGGCTTGGAGTAGAGGAACCGTGCGAGCAGGCCGCGGCCGTCGGCGCCCTTGATCTGCCCGATGGCGTCCAGGACGTCCGGCTGCACGGCCAGGCCCATGGTGATGGCCGGGGTCTCGATGTACTGGGCTTCGCGGACCTGGCGGTTCACGCGGGCCATGTCGCCGGCGTGGCCCTTGAGGAAGATGCCCATGTTCGGGGCGCCGGAGTAGCGGCCCGCGATGATCTCGAAGATCTCGCCCTCGGGGGACAGGATCGAGATGCGGCCGTCCTGCTGAGCCAGGAGCGTCGTCAGGGACTCGGCGGTGACGTCGTCGGCGACGAGCTGCGGCTCGGCCGGGACGACGGCCCGCTCGGCCGCTTCGGACAGGGCGACGGCCTGGGCGGTCAGCTCGACCAGCTTCTCGGGCTCGGCGTTCGCGGCGAGCTTCTCGGCCCGCTCGGCTGCGGCCTTCGAGATGCGTGCTGCCGCTGCGGCCTCGGCCCGCTGGGTCGCGGTGAGCTCGATGAGGGCCTTTTCGGCGGCGAGGAGGGGCTTGGTCATGAGGCCGAACACTGCGCTCTTGCGGTTGCCGGGCGGGAGGGCGACGGCGGTGTAGATGTTGACCGGCTCGCTCCACTGACCGCGCACGGACACGGTCAGGCGCCCGCCGGCGGCCGTGCCGACGACCGCGAGGGCGAGGCACCCGGCGAGGTCGACGGGCGTCTGCGTCTCCTCGGCGACGCCCGCGGTCATGGCGGCGAGCCAGTCGGGCAGCGCGTCGACGGGGAAGGCCGGGAGGGTGCCGCGGGGGTTGAGCGGGATGGGCTCGTCCCAGATGGGTCCGGCGATGTCCTCGGCGGTCATCTCCTCGAACCCGGCCCACAGCTCGGGGTCGTGCGGGCTCATGCGGCTTCCTTTCCCTCGGTGAGCAACGGGCACTGGCTGCGGTGGCGGGTGTGGTCGTCTGCGAGCCGGGCGACCTGCTGGTGTCCGAACACCTTCAGGTCCCGGCCGCAGGAGCACCACGAGTGCGCGGTGGGGCTCGCGTTGCGGTCGGCCGCGCCAATGTGGAGCATCGCGAGGATCCGAGGGCCGGTTGCCTGGCGCGGGTCAGAACCAGAGCGGACGCCTTCGGCGACGACCTTCTCGGCGCCCACGGCCGGTGCGGGCCGGGGCGGTCGGGCGGTCATGCGACGGCTCCCAGGGCCGCGTTCATCCCGTTGGTGACGCACCGGCGGGCGTACGGGGCCGGGACGCCGACGGCGATGGCGGCGGCGATCAGGTCCTCGGCGATGCCGTCGAGCCCGCAGGGGCCGGGGCAGGCGGTGTGCCGGGAGGCGAGGAACCGAGCGGCCCCGTAGGCGGCGGTGCCGGCGCCCTGCTCGGGGTGGGCCCGGATGTTGTCGAGGCCACGTTCCAGGCCGGTCTGGACGAACGCCGGAGTGTGGCGACAGCCGGTGGCCACGCTGCGGTCCCACCGGGTCGGGGTGGAAGAGTCCACGGCCGCGCGGGCGGGGGTGGACTCTTCTCTCTCGACCAGGGCGAGGACGGTCGGCGGCAGAACCGCGATCGGGCCGGTGCCGGGGCCGAGCCAGCGGGCGTAGGACATCAGGGACTTGATGTCGACGCCGGGGCGGACCTTGTTGGCGGAGCGCATGGCACCCCGGTAGATCCAGTGCTCCCCGCGCGTCGTCTCCACGGTGGTGGTGGGCGGGAGGGTGGTGCGGGCCCACTCCACGGCGTCGGCGTTGTCGAGGTCGACGACGGTGACCAGGGCGCCGCCGGGGTGGTAGCCGATCGCCC
Organism: Streptomyces sp. NPDC004435; assembly: GCF_042873895.1. Classification (NCBI taxonomy): domain Bacteria; kingdom Bacillati; phylum Actinomycetota; class Actinomycetes; order Kitasatosporales; family Streptomycetaceae; genus Streptomyces; species Streptomyces sp. NPDC004435. Next base: position 200,352 of record NZ_JBIAMB010000012.1, read on the forward strand.
GTGCCCGCCGCCACGCCAATCCCCACTGGCGGGAGGCGAGCACGCTGGGGTTGGTGGTGGCGGCGGCCCAGCCGTGGCACGGCCACGGGCACACGCACAGCCCCGGCGTCTTCATGTTCGGCCGTCCGCCGCACGCCAGGTCGGCGCAGTCCGGGCAGTTCCCGAGGGGTCGCTTGTCGGCGCCCAGGGGCAGGACGGGGAGGTGGCCGTCGGCGAGGGCCATGGCGTTGATGGCGAGGCTGTTCACGCGGCCACCACCGCGTGGTCTCGTCGGGACTGGTTCGGATGGGTCATGCTGTAGTCCTCCGGTCAGCTAGATCAGGAGAAGAGGGCGGCCCCGGTCTTTGGCGAGATGAGGGGGCCGCCCTCGGCGTTTGTGTGGGTGGGTCAGAGGTTGCCGACGGCGTCGAGAACGGCGTTGGCGAGCTGGTTGATCGGCCCAGCGGCGCCGGTGGAGGCGAGGAAGAACCCGAATCCGGCGGCGGTGAACGCGGAGCCGTAGCCGAGGGAGCCGGAGCGGAGCAGGAAGAACAGGACGAGTCCGAAGAGGAAGACCAGGGATATGGTCACGGCCATGCCGCAACCTCCTTCAGCGCGAGGTGGAGTGGTGGGTTCAGCGGGTGCCGGCGCGGTAGGTGCGGGAGGCGCGGTTGTAGAGCCAGCGGCCGATGCGTATGCGCTTGCCGGTGGCGTGGCAGCGGCGGCAGTCCTTGCCGCGTTTGGGCTGTCCCTTGCGGTCGCTCTTGAGCGCGTGGCCCAGTCCGTGGCACTTGCGGCAGTCGCCGAACGGCGACGCCATACACTTCCCGACATAACCGAGGGTGACGGTGAGCAGGCAGGCGATAGCGAGCAGGGCAGGGGTCATGACGGGCCCTCCCAGGCGGTTTCCAGGGGTTTTCGCAGATGGGCCGCTATCCGCTAGCAGCCAGCTCAGAGCGGGTTTGGGGCGCTAGCGGAGCCGCTAACGTTAGCGAGGGCTGCCGCTAGCGCTAGCGGCTCCGGCAGGTCATCCCACGTCCCGCTTTCCGTCACGCTCCGCGATCGTGGTGGTGATGTCGGCGCGGGCGATGCCCCGGCGGTTGACGACCTTGCCGTCCACCCGGCGGCCCACCTGCACGGTGGAGATGCCGTGCGGCTTGAGGCCGGCGGCGAGCGCGTCGGTCTCCCACCCGCCGTAGACATCGGGCCGCAGCTCGGCGAGCCGCGCGACGACAGTCTCGGACCACACCTTGGCCTCGGCGGCGGGGACGACGGCGAGGATGTCGGCGAGCAGGTCGTACGCCGGGCCGGTCACGACCTCCGGGGCCTCGCCCATGGCGTACCCGGACAGCAGGCCGGCCTTTTCGCGGGCGGTGCGGGCTCGGGCGGCGATGGCTTCGGCGCCGGGGGCGTCGACGTAGACGGAGGAGACGATTCGGGCGTCCGCGCCTTCGCCGACGAAGTAGTGGATGCCCTTGTCGCCCCAGGCGAACATCGTGGCCCGCACCCCCCGTTTGTAGGCGGAGGTGCCGAGGACCATGTCGTTCTCGGTCTGGCCCATGACCTTCAGGCACCAGCGGGCGCCGGCGTTCGCCGAGATGCCCGTGGGCAGGGACTTCGCGTCGGGCCTCTGGGTGGCGAGCATGAGCACGATGCCGGTGGCGGGGCCGCGCTTGACGAGGTCGGTGCAGATCTCCTCGAACTCCTTGCCGTGCTCGGCGTGCTCGAACAACACCTGGCACTCATCCACCCCGATCACGATCGGATGCAGGCCGAGCGAGGGCTTGTCCGCGAGCTGGGAGGTCACCTTCGACTCCGGGCAGATGTCGCGGGGCAGCGCGCGGATCGCCTTGGTACGGCGGCGCAGCTCCTCGCGGACGGCCCGCAGGTCGGCGAGCGCGTAGCCGATGGCTTCGTCGTCGTCGCCGGCGGCGTGCCGATGGGAGACGGCGTTGCCGACCGGGTCGAGGTCGCCGGTGCCCTTCATGTCGTACGTGTGCAGCTCCGCCCGCGGGTCCAGCGCGGCGATCAGCAGGAGCAGGCGCAGGAGGAACGTCTTGCCCATGCGGGGGATCGCGCCGATCACCCCGGCGATGTACATGAGGGTCACCTCGACCCAGCGTCCGCGCTGGTCGGTGCCGTAGGCGACCGGCTTGAACAGATCCACCCCGCCCGACTTGGCCAGCGGCCACGCGGGCTTCTTCGCCTTGGTGAGGTCCTGGTCACCGACCCACAGCACCATGTGCCCGGGGTGCTCCTCCGAAGCGGGCTCGGGCCACACGCAGCCGAGGGGGCGGCGCAGGCCGGAGGCGAGGCGTTCGCGGCGCTCGATGACGTCGGCGACGGTGACGCCGTAGGGGAGGTTGCCCTGAGCGCGCCAGCCGGGGCCGTCGCGGGTGATCGGGGCGGTGAACTCGAACCCGTCCCGCCCCTTCCCCTGAGCCTGGTTGATCGCCGGGATCCCGAGGGCGCCGAGGGCCCGCAGGACGATGTCGGAGGTGAGCTTGGACGCCTTGGGGATCTCGACCGCGCGGTGGACGACCGGGGCGTCGGCCTTGCGGCCGGCCCAGCCGAGCGCGAGCAGGACCAGACCGACCGAGACGGTCTGGAGCCAGCCCGGCGCGAGCACGTAGATCGCGAGGGCGACCGTGGCGCCGATGAATGTGGCGACGGCGGCGATCAGGGTGCGGAGCTTGACCCGGTCGTCGCGCTGGGACGACAGGCGCAGGTACTCGGCCGCGTCCTCCCGCCGGACGGCGGCGGCCCGGACCGGTTCACCCTCCCGGTCGGCCACCCACCGGATCGCCCCGCCGACGAACCGGGCAGCACCGGTAGGCGACTGGAGCGCGAGCCGCAGCGCGTAGACCGGGGTGCGGAGCGCGTGGTAGCCGACGGTGTGAGCGTAGTGGCGGGCCACCCACCCGGCGGCGGTGCGCAGTTCAGAGGTAGACCGCAGCCAGACCGGAACCACGTCGCGGCGCTTGGCGGAGGCCAGTCGGCCGAGGTAGCCCGGTCCGGTCGCGGCGGGGGTCGGCTGGTCGACCACGAGCCGACCGGTCGGGTCGTCCGGCTCGGCCGGTTCGGTGGTGGTCTGGCGGGCGGCGCGGGCCTTGCCGAGGTCGACCACCTCGGCGCCGCCGTCGTCGGTCGGCTGGTCGGCGGTCATCTCGGCTTCCAGCCGGGCGAACAGCTCGTGGTCGTCGTCGGGGTGCTTCACTGAAACGTCCTCTCCATGTGAGGGAACACGAAAGGCCCGGGGGCGGCCGGTGTGCTTGGCGGCTGTCGGCCGCCCCCGGGGCACAGCTACTTGCCGTCGCGCAGCTTCTTCTCCGCGCGCTCGCGGGCGCCGTCGAGAATGCGGTCGACCTTCTTCTCCAAGTCGCCCTGGTAGACGCCCTCGCCCGCGATGCCGCGCTTGGCCATCCGGGCGATGAGCAGCCCGAACTTCACGCCCTCGCCGACGGTCAGAGGCGGGTGGTCGGGGTCGTACTCGTTGCACTTGCTGCTGGCCACGATCAGGTCCCTTCCGGGGCCGGGGCTGTCCCGGCTCCCCTTCCACCCCCGACCGGTGCGGGTCGGGGGTGGTCGGGCAGCCGTCAGCGGCGGCGCAGGGACTTCGCGGTCTTGCCGACGTTCTTCGCCGCGTTCGCGCCGTCGGTGCCGCCGATGGACTTCACGACGGAGACGACGCCCCAGGTCATGGCGACGGCGAGGAACGCGAGCAGGGCGAGGTTCGCGGCGATCGCGGTCAGTGCCCCGACGAGGAGGGGGCCGAAGTAGACGCCGGCGGCGACGGTACCGGCGCCGATCCCGGAGCCGAGCGCGATCCGCTGCACGGTGCGGTCCGGCGGCGCCTGATGGATGTGCTGGTGGATCACCTGCGGCACCGGCCCCGACTGGATGGGGGTGGGGAGGTGATCGGCGTAGGTGTAGGTGCCGTCCGGGAGCCGGACGACGGGGGCGGGCTCGGGAAGGTTGTTCACGGTTCCCCCCTGGTCAGATGGTGGTGAGGGCTGCGGTGGGGATCTCGTAGATCTCGGTGATGAACGCGCCGGTGTCCCAGTACCTGAAGCTCTGGTGGACGTGGGCGATGTGGAGGCTGTTTCCGTCGCGGTCGGTGGTCTCGTAGACGTGGACGGTGTCGACGCCCTTGCGGGCCGCGCTGATGCAGCCGCGGGCGGTGTGGACGGTCAGCCGCTCCGGGCGGTAGTGCCCGGTGCGGTCGGCGTCGCTGCGGCGGGACAGGCGGTACAGGGTGACGGGTCGCATGGCGTGACTCCTCAGGTCAGGCAGCGGACGTGTCGGGGAAGGCGCACGGGGTGCACATGCCGAGCGAGGCGGGGATGCGGTATCCGGCGTCCCGCCCGCACTCCGGGCAGAGTCGGCGAGCGGCGTTCGCCCGCTCCAGGGCCGCCCGCTTAGCCGGGGTCATCGGCCGCACGGGCTTGGCGGTGTCGATGCGGTAGAGGTAGGCGACCAGCGGTTCGCGTCGGCGGCGGGGCCGTTCGAGCTGGGCCACGACCGGCGAACCACCCGGCCGCAGCCCGAGCGCGCGGAGCTGCCGGAGCGTCGCCAAACCTTCCGGGGCGAGCCGCCAGCGGTAGACCGGGAGCGTGCTCACGCGGCCTCACCGCGCTCGGCCCGCAGGGTCTCGCGCAGCCACCGGCCCTTCTCCGGTGACGTGCGTACCGCCCGCCGGATCCGGTCGGCCGTCAGGTTCTCCACCGGCCACGACTCGGTGAGCTGCCGAGCCTCGGCGAGGAGTTCTTCCCGTGTGCGGCGCGGTACGGGCGTCTTCGCCGCGTCCGGCACTCGGCGGGTGATCCGGTCGGCCGGGGTCGACTGTTCGGCGGCGACGACCCGCATGGCCGCTCGACCGGTCGACTCGACCGAAGCGGGCGGGGTGGACTCTTCCTCCCCGCCCGGCGCCGGGTCGGCGGGGGCGGGTTCGAGAGCGGGAAGCGGCTGGTCAGAGGTAGACCGTTCCGTACCGGTCCATTCCGATTCCTCCGTATTCGCGGGGTCGACCGGTCGACCCGACCGGTCGATCTCCAGTTCCACCGTGAGGGTCTGCTCGGGCTCGACCGGTCCGGTGAGAACGGGGGCCACGGTGGTGGCGCCGAACATGGCGGAGAGGGCGGCGTGGGCGCCGTCGGTGACCTTCTCGCGCTGGGCGTCGACCAGTCGGGTGCCCAGGACGATGTCTCCCGCGCCGACCTTCTTCGCGAGCTTCCAGGATTCCAGCTCGGCCTTCTTGCGGACCTTCGGGTCGGGGTGCCGCTCGGACATGGCCCGCTGATACGCGAGGGCCTGAACCAGGTTCGCGGCGTGTGCTTCGGCCTCGGCGTCGCGACCGTCGCGGTAGACGACGATCCGCCGGGCCAGGAACGCCGCACCCTCGGCGGAGGCGGTCATGCCCATGGGGGTGAGGGCGTAGATGACCATCTCGCCCGGGGTGGTGGCGGCGGTGGCGGACATCGCCGCTGCGGCTGCGGGAAGAGCCCACAGCCCCGCCCGGATCACGCGCGGCGAGGACTGCCCCAGGAGCGTCAGGCCGAGGAGGACGATCGCGAGGACGGCGGTGGCGCCCTCGCCGGCCGCGACGGCGCCGACGGCGGTGCCGGAGCCGTAGGCGGCCTTGATGTTGGTGTAGGTGCCGTACCCGCCGGCGCCGCCCGTGGCCAGCATCGGCACGAATGCCGCCCCGAGCACGACCCTCTGGAGCGTGCCCAGCTCCCTGCCCGTGTCGGCGGTCATCCCTCCGCCTCCATCCGGTCGGACTTGTAGGGGGTGTAGGTGACCGGGTGCTCGGCCGTGCAGCGGCGGATGTAGGCCGCGTCGTCGGCGAGGTCCGGGTGGGCGCGGTGGCGCAGCAGGCTTTGCAGGGCGATCCGGGCGTGCATGGTGCGGTTTTCGAGCAGCCGGTAGTGCTTGCGTTCGTCGGCGGTCTCGATCGACGGGATCGGGAGGTCCAGCGCTTCCACGACTGCCGTCAGCAGGTCCGCGACGTCGGCCGGGAGCGGGTCGCGCTTGCTCATGCGGCACCGCCCGACTGGACCAGGCCGGCGCGGTTGGTGAGGTCGCGGCGCTCGGCCAGGACCCGGTTACGGGCCCGGCGGATCCGCCGCTCGTCCAGCTCGGTGACCGGACGGTCCAGGGTCATGATCTGCGCGTCGAGCAGGTCGACTTCCGCCAGGATCAGCGGGAGTTCCTGCTCGATCGCGTCCAGCTCCGCGTCCGACGGCTCACCGTCGAACGGGACGGCCGTAACAACGGCCTGAAGTGCAGCGATGGACTTCATTGGGTCGTGCTCCCTTCACGCATAAGGGGTAGGTGCGGCCCGCTCGGGCCCCCGGAGTTGCAGCTCCGGGGGCCCTCCTCTTGATGAGGCGGGCCCGTGCCCCGGCCGGGAGTCGAACCCGGCCTTGCGACCATCGGGGCTGAAGTGCGGCCGGTCAGCTGTAGTGCTTGCGGTAGTTCGCCCTCTCCGCCTGCACCGCGAGATCGGCGGTGTGGGCCTCCCAGGAGTTCTCGCCGTACTTGTTGGCGGTCTCGGCGTAGACGTCCTCGGCGTATGCCATCGAGCAGCGGTCCGAGTGCTGCTGGTCGACCTCGGGGTCGCTGGAACGCTCGAAGGATCGGAACAGACCCATGACTGACTCCTTGTCGTGTGGAAGCCGCACGGTGCGGCGGTGCCCGACCGGGGTTCGGACCCTGGCCGTGGTGCCCCGGCCGGGAGTCGAACCCGGCCTGCGACCATCGGGGCTGAGAAAGGTCAGAGCGCGCCGGCAGCGGCGAGCACGAGCTGGTCGGCGGCAGCGATGGCCGCGTCCCGACCGGCGTTGAGCGCGTCGGCGTCGGCAGCGTGACGCAGGCTGAAAGCGGCGCCGGCGGCCATTGCCGCCTGCCCGGCCAGGGCGGGAACGAGGATCTGCACGGCGGTGAGCGGGGCGGTGATCGCGGCCCGGGTCGCGTGGCTCGCGGCCCGCGCCTGCTCGTAGACCGCCGCGTCGGCGCCGTTCAGCCTCAGGTCCTCGCGGACCCACATCGCCCGGCGGTGCTCGGCCAGCGCCGACACCAGGGCGGTCACGGCGGCAAGCCGCTCACGGCGTAAGTCGGCGGCTTGGACCGCCACTCGCTCCCGGCGGGTCAGCCGGTACTGCAACAGCCCGGCCACCAGGGCGCCGAGCAGGGTACCGACAACGGCGATCACACTGGTCAGGACAGCTTCCATGGCGACTCCTCCAAGCGGCGGGTACGGAGCTTCCGGCTCCCCTCAGCCCCGCCCGTACGGCACCCCGCGAGGGGCCCGGACGGGCGGAGGAGGCAACCGGCCGCAGCCGAGTAGCTGCGGAAGTCGTGGGGTACTGCGTCGGACCTCCGATTCGCGTGGTGCCGCTGACCCCGGGGAGGTCCGAGTTCCCGGAGCGCGTTGCGGCGTCAATGTCGGCCACGCGGTTCTTTAGAGCCGACTGCGTGTCCCCCTATGAGGGGTGTGGGGCCCGGATGTGACGCGGGCCCGGTCTCGATCGGCTGGTCTCCACTCGCCTCGGCCGGCGTTCTCACGGCCGTCGTACTGCGGTGGATCACGCTGTTCAGTTCTCAAGCACCAGGCGCTTCCATCGAGCCGACCCGTCTACACGGAGCCCTCCGGGCGTAAGGTACATGTAGTACCTGTTCCTCAGGATGGAGTGGATGGTTCGCGGCGTCAAGTCCTTCGGCTTTTTCGACTTCGCGAGTCCGCCCCAACGAGGTGCCTTAAGCGTGGCTTGAACAGGCACGACGACGAACCCCGTGCTTGACCAACTCGCGGACGTCTTAGCTACGGTGAAGTCGTCCCAAGTCGTCCCTCAGGGGGGAGTGCACGGCATGGCCAACGAACGGTTGCGCGGCGCGATCGTCGAAAGCGGTATGACGCTGGACCAGATCGCTGAGCGACTGGGGGTGTCGGCGAAGACCGTGGAGCGCTGGGTCAATGAGCCCAAGCGTCAGCCGTACCGCCGGTACAAGTACGCGACGGCATCCCTCCTCGGACGGGAGGTGTCCTACCTCTGGCCCGAGGAACGGACGTCGGCCGAGGTGACTGAGGCGGGTAACGCCGAGTTGGTCCAGCTGTACCCGCACCGCTCGGTCGTGCCGAATCGGCTCTGGCCGCAGCTCTACGCCGGCGCCACGCGGCACTTCGACGTGCTGGTCTACTCGGGCTTCTGGCTCACCGAGGACGCTGCGTTCCACCAGGTGGTGAAGGAGAAGTCGGCCGATGGCCTACGGATCCGGTTCATGCTCGGCGACCCCGACTCGGCCGCCGTCGCCGTGCGCGGCGAGGACGAGGGCATCGGCGGTGCGATGGCGAGCAAGATTCGCAACGCGCTGGTGAACTACGCGCCGCTGTTCAGGCTTCCAGGGGTGGAGTTCCGGCTGCACTCCACCACGCTCTACAACTCGATCTACCGTGCCGATGACGTGATGCTCGCGAACGGGCACCTGTACGGCGTCGGCGCCTACATGGCACCGGTCCTGCACCTCCAGCGCGTCCCCGGAGGAGAACTGTTCGACGCCTACGCGGAGAGCGTCGAACGCGTCTGGGAAAGCGCCCGCCCCATCTCCTCGCCCACCGACCTGCGAGGATCGGACGCATGAGTCGGATCGACTACTTCCGCGACCCCAAGGCGCCCAAGGCCAACTCGGTAGTGCCGTCCGTGACGGTTGTGGTCCGCGACGACCACGGGCACCTTCTCCTGATCCACAAGACGGACAACGACCTGTGGGCACTTCCCGGCGGCGGCCACGATATCGGCGAGCGGATCGGCGACACCGCCGTCCGTGAGGTGGAGGAGGAGACCGGGGTTCATGTCGAGGTCGACAACATCGTCGGGCTCTACACCGACCCCGGCCACGTCCTCGCCTATGACGACGGTGAGGTGCGGCAGCAGTTCTCCATCTGCTTCCGGGCCCACCCGGTCGGGGGCGCTCTCCGGACCAGCAGCGAATCGAAGGAGGTCCGCTGGGTGAATCCGGCGGACCTCGATGGCCTGGACATTCACCCGTCGATGCGGCTCCGCATCGCGCACGGCCTGGACGAGACCCGACGGGAGCCCTACATCGGCTGAGTGCCGGCCGCGGCGGTAGTCAGCCGGAGTTCTACGCGCTCGTTCGCGGCGTAGATCTCCGGAGCCGCCCGCTGGATGAAGCGGCCGACGATCGTGTCCGGTCCGTACCGCTGCACGATCTCGTCCAACCGAGCCGCCGGCGTCGTGTGCTCGCCGTCCGGGGTCGTCGTCATGTCGGAGACGATGAGCGCGTCCACCAGCTCCGGCCGCTCCAGCTCGAACTCGGACTCCAGCTCATGCCGGAGTCCTCGCTCCTCCGCTTCCAGGAGTGCACAGGAGTGATGGGCCACGAGCCGTACGACTCGTTCATCGGCCCCTTCCTGGTCGCGGAGGAACCGCGCGCCGTCGAGCGGGTGGAAGCCGGTCGTGGCGATGGAGGGGGAGTAGCCGACGTCGTGCAGGACGGCCGCGGCTTCCAGCAGCTCGGCGTCACGGCCGAGGATCGGGCTCAAGGATCGGGCCCGCTTGGCGACGCCGAGGGAGTGCGCCCAGCGGCGCGGCAACGGTTCGGACAACATCGATTCGGAGAGCGAGTACGCCCACTCGGTAAGCCCCATGGGTGCCAAGGCTACGTATCCTTCGGGTTCGTCGGGAGAGCGCGAACGGTGCGGCCCTTGCCGTGGACTGTGGCGAGCAGGCCGGTTCCCTCCATCTGAGCGAGGGCATGCCGGACCGCCGTGCGGGAGGCGCCGAAGCGCTCGCAGAGCTTCGACTCCGACGGGTATGCGTCTCCCACCGCCAGCGACCCTTCCGCGATCAGATCGGTCATGCGGTTGATGAGCGGCCTGATGGGCTTGCTGGACACCCGCCATCCGGCCCCTGGAACGGAGGTGACGAGCTTCTCCGCCTCCAGGGTCTTGAGCGCGCGCCGGATGGTGTTGCGCGAGACGTCATGCGTCCGCATGAGAGCGGCTTCGGACGGGAGCGCGTCTCCGTCCGGCCTCTCCTCGATGTCCCTTCGCAACGCATCGGCGATGAGCAGATAGGTTCCGCGCGGGCTGGCCTCCGGCACGGCACCTCCTTTCGTGAACATCGGTTGCTGCCAGGGTCGCACGTGGCAGCTCAGGGGAGGGCGGGCTCCGCTTCGGGCCGTCTGTGGGCCGTCTCAGGGCCGCCGGGGGCCACCGACGGCCACCAACAACAGCCAAGAGGGCGCGACTAGTGGTCGCGCCCTCTTTCTCGCTTCGGCCTGCTAGATCCAGGTGTCGAGCCACATCCGCGCCCGCCACTGGTCCATCGGGATCGGGGTCGCCGTGTAGATCGGCCAGAAGTAGATGAAGTTCCAGACGATCAGCAGGACCAGGCAGCCCGCCGCCACCGCGCCGAAGGTGCGGCGTCTCTCCGTGGCGCCCTTCGGGCCGATGATCGCGCCGATCATCATGGCGACCGCGAGGCACAGGTAGGGGATGAAGACGACGGCGTAGAAGAGGAAGATCGTGCGCTCCTGGTAGAGGAACCAGGGGACCCAGCCGGCGGCCACCGCGCAGGCGATCGCGCCGGCGCGCCAGTCGCGGCGGAAGGCCCAGCGCCAGAGGACGTACAGGAGGGCGAAGCAGGCGGCCCACCACAGGAGCGGGGTGCCGAGGGCCAGGATCTCCTGGGCGCACTTCTCCGTGGCGGAGGAGGGGCAGCCGGCGGTGCCGGGGGCGGGGGACTCGTAGAAGTAGGAGACCGGGCGGCCGAGGACGATCCAGGACCAGGGGTTCGACTCGTACGTGTGGGGCGAGGTGAGCCCCACGTGGAACTTGTACACCTCGTACTCGTAGTGCCACAGGCTGCGCAGCCAGTCCGGCAGCCAGGACCAGACGCCGGGGCCGCCGGGCAGGGCGTCCTGCTTCGCGGCCCAGTCGCGGAAGTAGCCCTTGTCGCCGGCGATCCAGCCGGTCCAGGTCACCAGGTACGTCACCAGACCCACCGGCACCACCGACACGAACGCCGGCAGCAGGTCCCGCTTGAGCACCGCGAGGTACGGGCGGACCGCGCCGGCCGTGCGCCGGGCGCCGACGTCCCACAGGACGGTCATCAGGCCGAACGCCGCCATGACGTACAGGCCGTTCCACTTGGTGGCCGCCGCCAGGCCCAGCATGACACCGGCCGCGATCCGCCAGGGCCGCCAGCCGAGCCGCAGCCGGTCCGCCAGGTCCGCGTCGGGCCGCAGCACCCCCTCCTCGTCCTCCGGCAGCGCCGCCGCGAGCCGTTTCCGGGTCCGGTCCCGGTCCAGGACCAGGCAGCCGAAGGCCGCGAGCACGAAGAACATCAGCACCTGGTCGAGGAGCGCGGTGCGGCTCATCACGAAGTGCAGGCCGTCGACGGCCAGCAGCAGGCCGGCGAGGCAGCCGAGGAAGGTCGAGCGGAACAGCCGGCGGCCGATCCGGCAGAGCATCAGGACGGAGAGCGTCCCGAGCAGCGCCACCATGAAGCGCCAGCCGAACGGTTCGAAGCCGAAGATCTTCTCGCCGACGCCGATCACCCACTTGCCCATCGGCGGATGGACGACATAGCCGGGGTCGGTCGGGATGGCGACGGCGTCGGGGTTCGCCAGGATCGACTTGTCGACGTCCTTGGGCCACGCCCCCTCGTACCCCTGGTTGATCAGGGCCCACGAGTCCTTCGCGTAGTACGTCTCGTCGAATATCACCGCGTGCGGCTTGCCCAGGTTCCAGAACCGGAGCACGCCCGCGACGGCGGCGACCAGCAGCGGCCCGCCCCACGCGGCCAGCCGCCACAGCCGGTCGGCCGCGGCGGGTCCGAGCCCGAGCAGCGACATGACCCTCTCCGAGGGCCGGGTGTACGGCGGGTCGAGCCGGTCCCGCAGTCCGAGGGAGAGCGTGCCGGTGGCGGGCGGACGGTAACCGAAGCGGCGCAGCCGGAGCTGCCACGAAGACGGCTCGGCCACGTTCGGTGCCATCGCGATCTGGCCCTCCGGGGCCTCGGGTGCGGTACGGGTCACCGCGCCATCGTAGGGACTGCGTCTGTGCGCGTCGCCTGTCCGGGCGGTGGGGTGTCCCCGAGCAGCCGCTCCGGGCTGGGAGGATGGCGGGGTGACAGGAACGCTGGTACTCGCAGGCACCCCCATCGGCGACATCGCGGACGCCCCGCCCCGGCTCGTCGCCGAGCTGGAGGGAGCGGACGTCGTCGCCGCCGAGGACACCCGCCGGCTGCGCGGGCTGACCCGGGCGCTCGGCGTGCACACGACCGGCCGGGTCGTGTCGTACTTCGAGGGGAACGAGTCCGCCCGCACGCCCGAGCTGGTCGAGGCGCTGACCGGCGGCGCGCGGGTGCTGCTGGTGACCGACGCGGGCATGCCGTCCGTCTCCGACCCCGGCTACCGGCTGGTCGCCGCCGCCGTCGAGGCCGGCATCAAGGTGACCGCGGTCCCCGGCCCGTCCGCCGTGCTCACCGCGCTCGCGCTCTCCGGGCTGCCGGTCGACCGGTTCTGCTTCGAGGGGTTCCTGCCGCGGAAGGCGGGCGAGCGCCTCGGCCGGCTCAAGGAGGTCGCGGCCGAGCGGCGGACCCTCGTCTACTTCGAGGCCCCGCACCGGCTCGACGACACCCTCGACGCGATGGCCGAGGTCTTCGGTGCCGAGCGCCGCGCCGCCGTCTGCCGCGAGCTGACGAAGACGTACGAGGAAGTGAAGCGCGGCCCGCTGGCCGAGCTGGCGGCCTGGGCGAAGGACGGCGTGCGCGGCGAGATCACGGTCGTCGTCGAGGGCGCCCCGGAGACCGGCCCCGAGGAACTGGACGCGGCCGAGCTGGTGCGCAGGGTGCGGGTGCGCGAGGAGGCGGGGGAGCGGCGCAAGGAGGCCATCGCGGCGGTCGCCGCCGACGCGGGGCTGCCCAAGCGCGAGGTGTTCGATGCCGTCGTGGCGGCAAAGAACGCGTCCTGAAAAGGCCCGGGAAACGGTAAAGGACTAATCTTTAAGGCAAAGCCGAATCCGCCGCCGGGAGCCTTTGCGGAGCGTTTGGCAAGGGAACGCCAAAAACCGCTTCATGCTTTCCTCCGTGCTGATGCGCTCCGGCCCGAAAAGGCGTCCACTGGGACCAGTGGAGAGGAGCTGGCATGAGCGAGACCACCGGCACCGGAACGCCCGTCGCGCATGAGGCGTACGCCTTCGCCTGCATGAGGTGCGGGTACGGCTGGGAGCAGTCCTACGACATCGAGCACCACACGGACGCCCGCGGTCAGGCGTTCGTCGTCTACAAGGCGGACGGGGAGCGGGTGCCCTCCCCGCTCTCGAACCCGACCTGCATGAACTGCGGCGGTCACGTGGTGCGGATCATGCGCGCCGGACAGGTGTCCACCGTGCTCGACCTGATCGCGTCGATGGAACACCACGGGCGCGGCGCGAAGGAGACCCCTCCGGTCTCCGCGGCAGGGCCGATCGGACAGGAGCTGACCGAGGGCGACGAGGACCGGCCGCCGGTCCCGCACCACTGGCACCTCTCCGACCTGCTCCACCCCTTCCGCTCCCGCCACTGAGATCCCGCCGGCGAGAACCCGCTACCGCGAACCCGCCATCGAGAACCCGCGCCGGCGGCAGCACGCGTGAACCGCCGCGCGGACCCGCTCATGGCCCTCGTACGATCGGGGCCATGAGTTCCAAGGACGCCCCGCCGCCGCTGCCCGAACCCCTCCTGGTCGAGGTCGCGGACTCGCACACCCACCTGGACATGCAGTCCGGCACGGTCGAGGAGGCGCTGACCAAGGCGGCCGCCGTCGGCGTGACGACGGTCGTGCAGGTCGGCTGCGACGTGAAGGGCTCCCGGTGGGCCGCCGAGACCGCGGAGCGGTACGAGCACGTGCACGCGGCGGTCGCCCTGCACCCCAACGAGGCCCCCAGGATCGTCCTCGGGGACCCCGAGGGCTGGTCGCGGCAGGGGGCCCGCGACGCGGGCGGCGACGCGGCGCTCGACGACGCGCTCGCCGAGATCGACCGGCTCGCCGCCCTCCCGCACGTCCTCGGCGTCGGCGAGACCGGGCTCGACTTCTTCCGCACCGGCCCCGAGGGCATGGCCGCGCAGGAGCGTTCCTTCCGCGCCCACATCGAGATCGCCAAGCGGCACGGCAAGACCCTCGTCATCCACGACCGGGAGGCCCACGCCGACGTGCTGCGCGTCCTCGACGAGGAGGGCGCCCCCGAGCGGACCGTCTTCCACTGCTACTCCGGCGACGCCGCCATGGCGGAGATCTGCGCCGCCAAGGGCTACTACATGTCCTTCGCAGGCAACGTGACCTTCAAGAACGCCCAGCCGCTGCGCGACGCGCTCGCCGTCGCCCCGCTCGGCCTCGTCCTGGTCGAGACCGACGCACCCTTCCTCACCCCGGCGCCCTTCCGCGGCCGCCCCAACGCCCCGTACCTGATCCCGGTCACCGTCCGGGCCATGGCCGAGGTGCGCGGCATCGACGAGAACGCGATGGCGGAGGCGATCGCGGTGAACACGGCCCGCGCCTTCGACTACTGACCGGGCCCGGCCCCCGGCGTACCCCGGCTTCCCGGCGTCCCCTGGCTCCCCGGCGTCCCCCGGAGCTCACCATCACCGATCCATAACGGTTACGTGTGGTAGTCGCGTCGTTTTGGAGAGTGACCGACGGCGGGGCTAGGGTCCCGGCCTCGTGAGCACTTCCCAGGGCAGTCACCGCGCCGGACGGCGGGGGGCGGCGGCCACGCTGCCCGTCCACGAGCAGCCCACCCAGGCGGCGCCCCTCGTCATCCCGCCCGGCGCGGCCCCCGCGCCCGCCCCCGGCACGGCCGCCTCCGCGCCCGTCCCCGCGCAGGGCCGGGCCGCCGCCCGGCGTGCGGCCCGGCGCCGGAAGCCCGCCCGCACCACCGCCGGGGACGGGCTGCGCCGGCTCGTCCCGCAGGCCCTCGTCGTCGCCTTCCTCGCCGGCGGCACCACCGCCTTCGTCGCCGACGACAAGGCGATCCGGCTCTCCGTCGACGGCGTCCCCCGCACCCTGCACACCTTCGCCGACGACGTCGACGAGCTCCTCGCCGACGAGGGCCTCACCGTCGGCGCCCACGACCTCGTCGCCCCCGCCCCCGGCACGCCGCTGGCCAGCGGCGACGAGCTCGTCCTCCGGTACGGCCGGCCGGTCGCCCTCACCCTCGACGGACACCGCCGCCAGGTGTGGACCACCGCCGACACCGTCGAGGGCGCCCTGCGCCAGCTCGGCGTCCGCGCCGAGGGCGCCCACCTCTCGGTCTCCCGCTCCGCGCCGATCTCCCGCGGCGGCCTCGCCCTCGACGTCCGCACCGAACGCGCGGTCACCTTCCTCGCCGACGGACGCGAGCGGACGGTCCGCACCAACGCGGCCACCGTCGGCGAGGCCCTCGACGAGGCCGGCATCACCCTCGGCGGCGAGGACACCACCTCCGTGCCCCGGGAGACGTTCCCCCGCGACGGCCAGACCGTCACCGTGCTGCGGATCACCGGCTCCACCCAGACCCGCGAGGAGGCGATCCCGTACGCCGTCGAGCGCGTCCGCGACCCCGCCCTCTTCGCCGGCACCGAGGTCGTCGAACGGCAGGGCGTACCGGGCCTGCGCCGGATCACGTACCACCTCCGGTCCGTCAACGGCGTCCGGCAGAAACCCCGCCGCACCGGCGAGGAGATCGTCCGCGAGCCGGTCTCCCGCAAGGTCCGCGTCGGGACCCGCGCGCTGCCCTCCTCCGTCGCCGGAGCCGACGGCCTGGACTGGGGCGCCCTCGCCGCCTGCGAGTCCGGCGGCCGCCCCACCGCCGTCGACCCCTCCGGCACCTACGGCGGCCTCTACCAGTTCGACCCCGGCACCTGGCGCTCCCTCGGCGGCTCCGGCGTCGCCCAGGACGCCCCCGCCGCCGAGCAGACCTTCCGCGCCAAGAAGCTCTACGTGCAGCGCGGCGCGGGCCCGTGGCCGCACTGCGGGCGCCGGCTCTTCGGATGAGGCCCGCCCCTCCGGACAGGCCCTAGGCTGTACCGGTGAGCACCACCACCGGCCCCGACGGCCCCGACGCCCTCCTCGGCCCCGCCGACATCCGTGAGCTGGCCGCCGCCCTCGGCGTGCGCCCCACGAAGCAGAAGGGCCAGAACTTCGTCATCGACGCCAACACCGTCCGGCGCATCGTCCGCACCGCGGGCGTGCGCCCGGAGGACGTGGTCGTCGAGGTGGGGCCCGGCCTCGGCTCCCTCACCCTGGCGCTCCTGGAGGCCGCCGACCGGGTGACCGCCGTCGAGATCGACGACATCCTCGCCGCCGCGCTGCCGGCGACGATCGCCGCGCGGATGCCGGAGCGGAAGGACCGCTTCGCGCTGGTCCACTCCGACGCCATGCTCGTCCAGGAGCTGCCGGGCCCGGCGCCGACCGCGCTCGTCGCCAACCTCCCGTACAACGTGGCCGTGCCCGTCCTGCTGCACATGCTCGACCGCTTCCCGAGCATCGAGCGGACCCTCGTCATGGTCCAGGCCGAGGTCGCCGACCGGCTCGCCGCCGGACCGGGCAACAAGGTGTACGGGGTCCCCTCCGTCAAGGCCAACTGGTACGCCGAGGTGAAGCGGGCCGGCTCCATCGGCCGCAACGTCTTCTGGCCCGCGCCCAACGTCGACTCGGGTCTCGTCTCCCTGGTCCGCCGCGCCGAGCCGGTCGCGACCACCGCCACCAAGGCGGAGGTCTTCGCGGTCGTCGACGCGGCCTTCGCGCAGCGCCGCAAGACCCTGCGGGCCGCCCTCGCGGGCTGGGCGGGCTCCCCGGCCGCCGCCGAGGAGGCCCTGGTGAAGGCCGGGATCTCGCCGCAGGCGCGCGGCGAGTCGCTGACGGTGGAGGAGTTCGCGCGGATCGCGGAGGCGAAGGCATGAACGGCGTGGACGGTTCCCGGGGCGCGAAGGGCTCTCGGGGCGGGAAGGGCGTGACCGTACGGGTCCCGGCCAAGGTCAACGTCCAGCTCGCGGTCGGCGCCGCCCGCCCCGACGGCTTCCACGACCTCGCCAATGTCTTCCTCGCCGTGTCCCTGTACGACGAGGTGACGGCGGTGCCCGCCGACCGGCTGACGATCACCTGCGAGGGCCCCGACGCGGACAAGGTCCCCCTCGACCGCACCAACCTGGCCGCCCGCGCCGCGGAGCTCCTCGCCGCCCGGCACGGCCTCTCCCCGGACGTCCACCTCCACATCGCCAAGGCCATCCCGGTCGCCGGCGGCATGGCCGGCGGCAGCGCCGACGGCGCCGGCGCGCTCCTCGCCTGCGACGCCCTGTGGGGTCTGGACACCCCCCGTGACGTGCTCCTGGAGATCTGCGCCGAACTCGGCTCCGACGTGCCGTTCAGCCTCGTCGGAGGGGCGGCGCTCGGCACCGGCCGGGGCGAGAGGCTGACGGAGCTGCCGGTCGGCGGAGCCTTCCACTGGGTGTTCGCCGTCGCCGACGGCGGGCTCTCCACACCGGCCGTGTACGGCGAGTTCGACCGCCTCACCGCGGGCACCGAGGTCCCCGAGCCGGCCGCGTCCCCGGTCCTCCTGGAGGCCCTGCGCACCGGCGACACCACGGCCCTCGCGGGCGCCCTCGCCAACGACCTCCAGGCCCCGGCGCTCTCCCTGCGCCCGTCGCTGGCCGCGACCCTGACGGCCGGCACGGAGGCGGGCGCCCTCGCCGCCCTGGTCTCCGGCTCGGGCCCGACGACGGCGTTCCTGGTGAAGGACGCGGAGGCCGCCGAAACGGTCGCCGCCGCCCTCGTCGCCTCCGGCACCTGCCGCGCGGCCCACGTGGCGACCTCCCCGGCGGCGGGCGCGACGCTCCTCTGAACCCCGGCCTCGCGACGCGATCCCTGAGGCCGTACTCACGCGCCGGTTGAGTATCCGCGCCCTGTCGGCGGCGGGGGGCCGCGCGGGACCTTACGGGCATGGGAATCAGCGCGCGTGAGCTCGCGGCGGCGACGCCGGCGAGCCGGGACCGGTACGTCGACCTGCTGCGGGTCGCCTCGCTCGCCGTCGTGGTGCTCGGGCACTGGCTGATGGCGGCCGTCACCGCCGACGGGCAGGTCGGGAACCTGCTCGCCGTCGTGCCCGGACTCCAGCCGGCGACCTGGGCGTTCCAGGTGATGCCGGTCTTCTTCTTCGTCGGCGGCTTCGCGCACGCCCTCGCCCACCGCTCCCGCCCCCGGTACGCCGACTTCCTGCGGGCCAGGCTCCAGCGCCTGCTGCGGCCGACGATGGTGTTCGTCGGGGTGTGGGGCGCCGCCGCACTGCTGCTCCAGCTCTCCGGCGCGGACGGCGGGCTCACCGGCGTCGCGCTGCGGCTCGTCACCCAGCCGCTCTGGTTCATCGGGATCTACCTGGCGATGGTGGCCTTCACCCCGCCGCTGCTGCGGCTGCACGAGCGCTGGGGGTGGGGCGCGTTCGCCGCGCTCGCGGGCGGCGCCGTCGCCGTGGACGCGCTGCGGTTCGCGGCGGACGTCCCCTTCGTCGAGTTCCTGAACTTCGCCTTCGTCTGGCTCGCCGTCCACCAGCTGGGCTTCCTCCGCGCCGACGGCATGATCCGCCGCCCGGCCGTGCTCGCCGCCGCGGGCCTCGCCGGAGCGACCGCGCTGGTCGCCCTCGGCCCGTACCCGCTGTCGATGGTGGGAATGCCGGGGGAGAAGGTGTCGAACATGGCGCCGCCGACCCTCGCCCTGCTCTGCCACGCCCTGTGGCTGGTCGGCGCCGTCGAACTGCTCAAGGGCCCCGGGACGCGGTTCGCCGCCCGCGCCGGCGTGTGGCGGGCGGTCGTCGCCGCCAACGGCATCGCGATGACGGCCTTCCTGTGGCACCTGACGGCCATGCTCGGGGTGTACGGGGCGCTGCTCGGCCTCGGCGCGGAGCTCCCGGCCCCCGCCACGGGCGCCTGGTGGGCGCAGGTCCCGCTGCGGTTCGCGGCCGCCGGGCTCCTCACGGCCCTGCTCGTCGCCGTCTTCCGCCGCTTCGAGGCCCCCGTCCCCGCCGCCCCGGCCACCGACCGGGGCGGCCCCCTCGCCGCCTTCGGCATCACGCTCGCCCTCCTCGGCGTGCTCGGACTCTCCCTGACGGGCTTCGCCGGACTCCTCGACGGCCACTCGGCGACCCTGATAGCCGTCCCCGTCACCGCCCCGGCGGCCGTCGCCCTCGCCCTGGCCGGGTGGCTCCTGGTGGAGCGGGCCGGGCGGGCGGGACCGCGCTGACGGCGGCCCGGCGGGGGAGGCGTGCGGGGACGTACCCTGGGACGTCGATCGATCACCCCGCACTGGAGTCAACGTGGCCGTCAACCTCGTCAATGTCGAGAACGTCAGCAAGGTGTACGGCACCCGTGCCCTGCTCGACGGGGTCTCGCTCGGCGTGTCCGAGGGGGACCGGATCGGGGTCGTGGGGCGCAACGGCGACGGCAAGACCACCCTCATCCGGATGCTGGCACGCCTGGAGGAGGCCGACACCGGCCGGGTCACGCACAGCGGCGGGCTGCGGCTCGGGGTGCTCACCCAGCACGACTCGCTCGACCCGAAGGCCACCATCCGGCACGAGGTCATCGGCGTCATGGCCGACCACGAGTGGGCCGGCAGCGCCAAGATCCGCGACGTGCTCACCGGCCTCTTCGGCGGCCTCGACCTGCCCGGCTTCGAGCAGGGCCTCGACACGGTCATCGGCCCGCTCTCCGGCGGCGAGCGCCGCCGCATCGCGCTGGCCAAGCTGCTCATCGAGGAGCAGGACCTGCTCGTCCTCGACGAGCCGACCAACCACCTCGACGTCGAGGGCATCGCCTGGCTCGCCGGCCACCTCCAGACCCGCCGCTCGGCGCTCGTCTGCGTCACCCACGACCGCTGGTTCCTCGACCAGGTCTGCACCCGCATGTGGGACGTGCAGCGCGGTGACGTCTTCGAGTACGAGGGCGGCTACTCGGACTACGTCTTCGCCCGCGCGGAGCGGGAGCGGATCGCCGCGACCGAGGAGGTCAAGCGGCAGAACCTGGTCCGCAAGGAGCTGGCCTGGCTGCGCCGCGGCGCCCCGGCCCGCACTTCCAAGCCCCGGTTCCGCATCGAGGCGGCCAACGCGCTCATCGCGGACGTGCCGGAGCCCCGCGACGCCAGTGAGCTGATGAAGTTCGCCAACGCGCGGCTCGGCAAGACCGTCTTCGACCTGGAGGACGTGACCGTCACCGCCGGACCCAAGACGCTGCTCCAGCACCTCACCTGGCAGCTCGGCCCCGGCGACCGCGTCGGACTCGTCGGCGTCAACGGCGCGGGCAAGACCTCACTCCTGCGGGCGCTCGCGGACGCGGCCGTCACCCAGGGCGAGCAGCAGCCGCCGGCCGGCCGGGTCGTCGTCGGCAAGACCGTGCGGCTCGCCTACCTCTCGCAGGACGTCACCGAACTCCCCGCGCAGCTGAGGGTCCTGGAGGCCGTGCAGCAGATCCGCGACCGGGTCGACCTCGGCAAGGGCCGCGAGATGTCCGCGGGACAGCTCTGCGAGCAGTTCGGCTTCGGCAAGGAGAAGCAGTGGACGCCGGTCGGCGACCTCTCCGGCGGCGAGCGCCGCCGCCTCCAGCTGCTGCGCCTGCTCATGGACGAGCCGAACGTCCTCTTCCTCGACGAGCCCACCAACGACCTCGACATCGAGACCCTGACCCAGCTGGAGGACCTCCTCGACGGCTGGCCCGGCTCCATGGTCGTCATCTCCCACGACCGCTTCTTCCTGGAGCGCACCACCGACCGCACCTTCGCCCTGCTCGGCGACCGGACGCTGCGGATGCTGCCGCGCGGCATCGACGAGTACCTGGAGCGGCGGCAGCGGATGATCGAGGCGGCGGCCCCCGCGACCGCGGCCCCCGCCGCGCAGCCCGCCGCCGGTGTCTCCGCCGCCGACGCGCGCGCCGCGAAGAAGGAGCTCCAGAAGGTCGAGCGGCAGCTCGACAAGATCTCCGAGAAGGAGACGAAGCTGCACGCCCAGATCGCCGAGAACGCGACGGATTTCGCGAAGGTCGCGAAGCTCGACGCCGAGTTGCGGGAACTCCAGGGAGAACGTGAAGAGTTGGAGATGCGCTGGCTCGAACTGGCGGAGAACGCATAACGAGGGCATCACGGACCGGTCCTCCCTTGGGCACAAGGGATGGACCGGTCGCTTTTGCGCCACCGCGTGAGTGGTAGAAAGAAAACCCGCTCACAGCCAAGGGGGAAGCGCTGATGACCCAGCCGCCCAGCAACCAGCCGCCGGGGGGCTTCGGAGCTCCCCAGGATCCGAATCAGGGTGGCACGCCGCCCGTCCCGCCGCAGATGCCCGGCCAGCCGCCGCAGATGCCGCCGACGCCTCCGCAGCCCCCGGCCCAGCCGCCGCAGGGCCAGCCGCCCGCCCAGCCCCCGCAGGGGCAGCCCGGATACGGCTACCCGCAGCAGGCGCCGCAGCCGGGCCCGTACGGCTACCCGCAGCAGCCGCAGCAGCCGGGCCCGTACGGCCAGCAGCCGCAGCAGCCGGGGCCCTACGGCCAGCAGCAGGGCCCGTACGGGCAGCAGCCCGGTCCCTACGCCGGCTACCCGGGCCAGACGCAGCCGATGTACCCGCCCGCGCCCGCCCCCACCGGCGGCTCCGGCGGTCCGTCCAAGAACCGCACGGTGCTCGTCGCGGCCGTCGCCGCGGCCGTGGTCGCCGTCGCCGCCGTCACCACCTGGGCCGTCGTCGGCAAGGGCGACGACGAGAAGCCGGCCGTCGCGAACCCGACGGCGAGCGCCTCCTCCAGCGCCGGCTCGGCGGCACCGCAGCCGAGCGAGTCCGCCGACGAGGGCGACGGCTCCGGAGACGGCACCGGCGGCGACAAGGGCGGCACGGACGACCTCAACGCGGCCCGCGAGGCGGGCGAGGCGAAGGTCAACTTCCTCACCACCAACGACGTCGACCTGCCCCGCAACGGCTCCGAGGTCTTCGGGCCCTGGATCGTCGGCGACACCGTGGTCAAGGCGATGTACAAGGGCGTCGCCGGCTACAGCCTCGCCGACGGCGCCAAGAAGTGGCAGGTCGACCTCCCGTTCAAGCTGTGCGCGACCCCGGCCCAGCCGGGCGCCGACGGCCTGATGGTCTTCGGGTACGAGGAGAGCGCCAAGGACGGCGCCAAGTGCTCGATGCTCCAGCAGATCGACCTCAAGACCGGCAAGGCGGGCTGGAAGAAGGCCGTCCCGAAGCCGACCGGCCTCTTCGCCTTCTCCGACAACACCCTCGCCATCGGCGGCAACACGGTGACGGCGGCCGGCAGCAGCAGCGCCTACGGCTTCTCCCTCACCGACGGCCGCCAGGTCTTCACCGGCCCCACCGGCGACTGCAAGCCGTACGCCTACGCCGGCGACGCCACCAAGCTGATCGCGGCCAGCCAGTGCCGCACCGGCGACGTGAACAAGGAACAGCACACGGTCAGCGAGGTCGACCCCAACACGGGCAAGCCCAAGTGGACCTACAAGCTGGCCCTCACCTGGGAGGTCGACAAGGTCTACTCGGTGAACCCGCTGGTCGTCTCCGCCTTCCAGCGCGAGCAGAAGAAATGGTCGGTCGTCGCGCTCAACCCGAACGGCTCCGTGCGCTCCCAGATCCAGGGCGGCAAGGACAAGTTCGCACCGAGCTGCGGCGGCGGCTTCGTCATCTTCGGCCGCAACCTCCAGGGCTGCACGGGTGTCGCCGCCGCCGGTGACACCTTCTACATGGCGACCGACGCCGCCTACGGCACCTCCAACGAGGTCGTCGCCTTCGACCTCAAGAACGGCAAGCCCAAGTGGCGTTCGAAGGCGCCCGAGGAGCAGCAGATGACGCCGCTGCGCATGGAGGGCGGCGAGGTCCTGGTCTACGTCGCGCCCAAGTACGACAAGGGCGGCGCGGTCGCGACGATCGCCCCGGCCGGCGGCGCGCCGAAGATCCTCCTCAAGCACCCGGTGTCGGTCTCGCAGATCGAGAGCGGCTTCTTCAGCGCCGGCTACGCCTACGGCGGCGGCACGTTCGTGGTGGCGGCGGGGCGCGTCTCGGCGTCCAGCGACGCCGAGGAGAAGGAGATCAAGACGATGATGGGCTTCAGCAAGTGAGGTACGCGGACCGATGACCCAGCCACCCCCTCCGCCGCCGAACCAGCCGCCCGGCGGGTTCCCGCCGCCGAACCAGCCCCCGAACCAGCCGCCCGGCGGTTACCCGCCGCCGCCGGCGGGCGGCTTCGGCGCCCCGCAGGACCCGGCCCAGGGCCACGGCCAGGGCCAGGCCCACGGCGGCTTCGGCGCGCCGACGCCCCCGCCGCAGGGGCAGCCGGGCTACGGCTACCCCCAGGCCCCGCAGGCCGCCCCGCAGCCCGGCTACGGCTACCCGGAGCAGCAGCACCAGCAGCCGGTGCCGCCGCCGTACGGCTACCCGACCCAGCCCCAGCAGCCGTACGGCTACCCGACCGCGCCCCAGCAGCACCTGCCGGCCCCGCCGCCGGGCGGCCGGAAGAAGCTGTCGGCGCAGGCGATCATCATCGTCGCGGCGGTCGTGGCCGTCGCGCTGATCGTCGGCGGCGGCATCTGGTACTCCCAGTCCGGCGCGGACGAGCCGACGGACGCCAAGCCCGTGGGCGGCACCAGCCAGAACCCGAACGGCGGTGGCGGCGAGGCCACCACCGGCGGCAGCGGGCTCGGCGGCAACGGCAAGGAGAAGCCGGGCGCGGACACCGGCGCGAGCCTGGCCTTCCGCATCGACGTGCCGACGGTGCCCGACACCACGCCCGTCGACGGCTCCTGGCTCACCGACAAGACGTACGTGAAGACGGGCGTCAACTCGGTGGTCGGCTACGACATCGCCAAGGGCACCGTCGCCTGGACGATCCCGCTGGCCGGCCAGGTCTGCGGCGCGTCCCGGCACATGACCGCCGACCACAAGGTGCCGATCCTCTTCGAGGAGTCCAAGCGCGTCGCGCCCCGCTACTACCAGAGCTGCAACCAGGTCGGCATGCTCGACCTGAACACCGGCAAGCTGCTCTGGTCCGCCTCGGTCAGCGGCGGCGGCGACCAGAAGGCCCGCTTCAGCGAGGTGACGCTCAGCGGCGGCACCGTCGCGGCCGGCGGCACCGACGGCGGCGCGGCCTTCGACGCCGCCACCGGCAAGGTCCGCTGGAAGCCGCAGTCCGACGACCAGAACTGCTTCGACATGGGCTACGGCGGCGGCGCCGGGCTCGTCGCGGTCCGCAAGTGCGGCAGGTACGGCGCCCAGACCATCCTCGTGCAGAACCTGGACCCGGTCTCGGGCAAGCCGCTCTCGCAGTACAAGATGCCGTCCGGTGTGCAGTACGCGTCGATCGTCTCGACCAAGCCGCTGGTCGTCGCGGCCAACGTCGGCGACGCCGCCGACGACGGCAGCAGCATCTCGGACTTCTTCTCCATCGACGAGAAGACCGGGAAGCTCCGCACCAAGATCACGGCCAACGCCGACCGCTACGCGGCCGAGTGCGGCGCCACCTCGGTGGAGGAGTGCCGGCAGGTCCTCGTCGGCGACGACCGGCTCTACCTGCCGACCGAGGAGCACGACGGCTCGACCGGCGAGTACAGCGACGAGACCAACGAGATCATCGCGTTCGACCTCGCCACCGGCCGGACCGCGCCCGAGAAGGCCGACGCGGGCGACGGGTACACGCTGATGCCGCTGCGCATGGACGGCGGCGACATCATCGCGTACAAGGTGGGCCCGTACGACAAGGGCGGGCAGATCGTCTCCGTCAACGCGGGCACGATGAAGGAGACCCTGCTCCTGGAGACCCCGTCGGACAAGGGGAACCGGGACATCGTGACCAGCTTCTCCATCACCGGCGCCGAACTCCTCTACGCCGACGGCCGGTTCTTCATCTCGGCCACCTACGCCAACAAGGCGCGGGAGTCCGAGAGCTCCTTCGGGAAGAAGTACCACGCGGTGTCGTTCAGCACGAAGAACTGAACGCCGCGACCACTCGCGCGAAGGGCCTCCCCGCTTGTCCCGGGGAGGCCCTTCGTCCGTCCGTCCCCCGTTCGTGTGCCGGTGGTTGACGGGCCGTGGGGCGGGGGAGCGTGTAGCTTGCCGGGTCAGGGGTGCCGGGGGACGGCGCGCCCGGGGGGATGGGGGATGACGGGATGGGCGTACGGCTCGTGGTCGTGGACGACCACCGCCTGCTCGCGGAGGCGCTCGCCTCGGCACTGAAGCTGCGCGGGCACCGGGTGCTCGCGGCGGCCGCGCCGACGGTGGGGGCGGCGGAGGTCGTGGTGGGCCGGGCGCCGGAGGTCTGCCTCTTCGGCACGGCCGCGCCGGCCGCGCCCGGCGCCTTCGAACCGGTCGCGCGGATCAAGCGGGAGCGCCCGCAGGTGGCCGTGGTGGTGCTGGGGCCCGTCCCGTCGCCGCGCGGGATCGCGGCGGCCTTCGCGGCCGGGGCGTGCGGGTACGTCCGGCACGACGAGCGGATCGAGGGCGTCGAGCGGGCGCTGATGAAGGCCCGGGCGGGGGAGGCGGCGGTGGCGCCGCAGCTCCTCGCGGGGGCCTTCGCCGAGCTGCTGAACCCGGTGGCGCAGCCGGACGACGAGGCGCAGCGGCTGCTGCGGCTGCTGACCCACCGGGAGGTGGAGGTGCTGGTGCGGGTCGCGGAGGGCGAGGACACCCGGCTGATCGCGGCGGGCATGGGGATCGCGCCGAGCACCGCGCGGACGCACGTGCAGCGGGTGCTGATGAAGCTGGGGGTCGGTTCCCGTCTCGAGGCGGCGGCGCTGGCGGCCCGGACGGGGCTGCTGGAGCGGGCGGTGCCGGGGCAGCGCAGGCCGTACTGAGGTCCCGTCCGGGCGGGCGGGGGCCGCACCATTGACTCCGATGTTTGGTTATGGTTCTTTGTGCGTGGTTCTGTTTGTTCGTGCCCGGAGGGCCACCCGTGAAGAAGACCGTCACCACGCTCGCCGACGGGCGTGAGCTCATCTACTACGACACGCGCGACGACGCCGTGCGCACCGCCGTCGACCCGCGCCCGCTCACCCCTGTCAGCTCCCGCTCGGAGATCCGGTACGACGAGCTGACCGGCGACCACGTCGCCGTCGCCTCCCACCGGCAGAGCCGCACCTACCTCCCGCCGGCCGACGCCTGCCCGCTCTGCCCCGCCCGCGCCGGGCGCGAGAGCGAGATCCCCGAGGAGGACTACGAGGTCGTGGTCTTCGAGAACCGCTTCCCCTCCCTCTCGGGCGGCGTCGGGCGCTGCGAGGTCGTCTGCTTCACCGACGACCACACCGCCTCCTTCGCCGACCTCACCGAGGAGCGGGCCCGTCTCGTCCTCGACGCCTGGACCGACCGCACCGCCGAACTCTCCGCCCTCCCCGGCGTCGAGCAGGTCTACTGCTTCGAGAACCGGGGGCGGGAGATCGGCGTGACGCTGCCCCACGCGCACGGCCAGATCTACGCCTTCCCGTACGTCACGCCCCGCACCGCCCTGACGCGCCGCCGCGTCGACGAGCACCGCCGGGCCACCGGCCGCAACCTCTTCGACGACCTCGTCGCCCGCGAACGCGCCGACGCCGAACGGGTGGTCCTGGAGACCGAGCACTGGATCGCCTTCGTCCCCTACGCCGCCCACTGGCCGTACGAGATCCACCTACACCCCACCCGGCGGGTGCCCGACCTGCTCGCCCTCGACGAGGCCGCGCGGACAGAGTTCCCACAGGTCTATCTGGAACTCTTGAGGCGCTTCGACCGGATCTTCGGCCCGGCGGAGCCGCCCACGCCCTACATCGCCGCCTGGCACCAGGCGCCGTTCACGGACGAGCGGCGGGAGGACTTCGGACTGCACCTGGAGCTGTTCACCGTCCGGCGCGCCTCCGGGAAGCTGAAGTTCCTCGCCGGAACCGAGTCCGGCATGGGCGCGTTCATGAACGACATCCGGCCGGAGGACGCGGCCCGGCGCATCCGAGAGGTGGCAAGCGCATGACGACTTCCAGGAAGTACCTGGTCACGGGCGGGGCGGGCTACGTGGGCAGCGTGGTCGCCGCCCACCTCCTGGAGCGGGGCCACCGGGTCACCGTCCTCGACGACCTCTCCACCGGCTTCCGGGAGGGCGTCCCCGAGGGCGCCGAGTTCATCGAGGGCCGGATCCAGGACGCCGCCCGATGGCTCGACGGCTCCTACGACGGCGTCCTGCACTTCGCCGCGTTCTCGCAGGTCGGCGAGTCCGTCGCGAAGCCGGAGAAGTACTGGGAGAACAACGTCGGCGGCACCCTCGCCCTCCTCGCCGCCATGCGCGCGGCCGGCGTCCGCAAGCTGGTCTTCTCCTCCACCGCCGCCACCTACGGCGAACCGGAGACCGTGCCGATCACCGAGTCCGCGCCGACCGCCCCCACCAGCCCCTACGGGGCGAGCAAGCTGGCCGTCGACCACATGATCACCGGCGAGTGCGCCGCCCACGGCCTCGCCGCCGCCTCCCTGCGCTACTTCAACGTCGCCGGGGCGTACGGAGAGCTCGGCGAGCGCCACGAGCCCGAGTCGCACCTCGTCCCGCTCGTCCTCCAGGTCGCCCTCGGCCGCCGCGAGGCCATCTCCGTCTACGGCGACGACTACCCCACCGCCGACGGCACCTGCGTCCGCGACTACATCCACGTCGCCGACCTCGCCGAGGCCCACCTCCTCGCCCTGGACGCCATGACGGAGGGCACCGTGCCCGCCGGCGAGCACCTGATCTGCAACCTCGGCAACGGCAACGGCTTCTCCGTCCGCGAGGTCGTCGAGACCGTCCGCAAGGTCACCGGCCACGCCGTCCCGGAGCTCGCCGCCGGCCGCCGCCCCGGCGACCCCGCCGTCCTCGTCGCCTCCGCCGACACCGCCCGCGAGCGGCTCGGCTGGATCCCGTCCCGCCCCGACCTGGCGGACGTCGTCGCCGACGCCTGGGCCTTCGCCCGGCAGAGGGAAGGAGCCCGCCCGTGAACGTCGCCGCCGACTTCGAGGCGCTGTACGGCACCGCGCCCGACGGTGTCTGGGCCGCCCCCGGGCGGGTCAACCTCATCGGGGAGTACACCGACTTCAACGACGGCTTCGTGCTGCCGCTCGCCCTGCCGCACACCACCGTCGCCGCCGTCTCCCGCCGCGACGACGGCGTCCTGCGCCTGCACTCCGGCGACGTCGACGGCGGGATCGTCCAGCTCGACACCGCCGCCCTCGAACCGCTCTCCGGCGGCGGCTGGGCCGCCTACCCGGCCGGTGTGGTCTGGGCGCTGCGCGCGGCCGGGCATCCGGTGACCGGCGCCGACGTCCACCTCACCTCCACCGTGCCGACCGGCGCCGGGCTCTCCTCCTCGGCCGCCCTGGAGGTCGTCACCGCCCTCGCCCTGAACGACCTCTTCGCCCTCGGTCTGACCCGCCCCGAACTGGCCAGGACCGCACAGCTCGCCGAGAACGCCTTCGTCGGCGTGCCCTGCGGGGTGATGGACCAGATGGCCTCCGCCTGCGCCGAGGAGGGCCACGCCCTCCACCTGGACACCCGGGACCTGGCGTACCGGCAGGTGCCCTTCGACCTCGCCGCAGAGGGGCTGGCGCTGCTGGTCGTCGACACCCGCGTGAAGCACGCGCTCGGCGACGGCGCGTACGCCGAGCGGCGCGCCGGTTGTGAAGCGGGCGCGCGGGCGCTCGGGGTGCGCACCCTGCGCGAGGTGGACGCCGCGCACCTGCCCGCCGCGCTCGACCGTCTGAGCGACGGGACCGTACGGCGGTACGTCCGGCACGTGGTCTCGGACAACGACCGGGTGGTCCGGGTGATCGGCCTGCTCGACGCCGGCGAGACCCGCGCGATCGGTCCGGTCCTCACCGAGGGCCACGCCTCGCTCCGGGACGACCTGCGGGTCTCCTGCCCGGAGCTGGATCTGGTGGTCGAGGCGGCGAACGCGGCCGGCGCGCTCGGCGCCCGGATGACCGGCGGCGGTTTCGGCGGCTCCGCGGTGGTCCTGGTCGAGGCGGACCGGGTGGAGGAGACCGGCGCGGCGGTCCGGAAGGCGTTCGCCGGCGCCGGGTACGCGGAGCCGGGGATCTTCCCCGCGGTCCCCTCGGCGGGCGCCCGCCGACTCT
The DNA here is from genome assembly GCF_042873895.1 of Streptomyces sp. NPDC004435. NCBI lineage: Bacteria > Bacillati > Actinomycetota > Actinomycetes > Kitasatosporales > Streptomycetaceae > Streptomyces > Streptomyces sp. NPDC004435. The sequence continues at coordinate 229,462 of NZ_JBIAMB010000012.1, forward strand.
GACCCCGTTCGGCCACACGTACGGACGACTTCGGACACTTCCGCCAATCGGCCCCCACCGTGCCGCCCCGCCCCTACTCTGTGGGCAGCGCCGGTGGGGGCCGGTGCCGCTCAGGGGGCGAGACCCGTCGGGTACGGCGCCGGGAGCGGGGTACCGATCAGGGCACGGCGGCGGCCGTACGCCCGACGGACCCGCCCCCGGCGCCGAACCGCGCCGGTCTCTCCTCGACACTTGGGGGTGTCCGTGGCACGAATCCGGGTCCTGGTGGTGGACGACCACCGCGTCTTCGCCGAGTCGCTGGCGGCCGCGCTCGCGGCGGAGCCGGACGTCGACGTCGCCGCCGCCGGCAGCGGTCCCGCGGCTCTGCGCTGCCTGGACCGGGGCGTCGCGGAGGGGCGCCGCTTCGACGTGCTGCTCGTCGACGCCGACCTGGGTGTGGCGCCCGCGGCCCCGGTGAGCGCCTCGACCGGGCCGGAGGACGAGCCCGTCGTGGACGGGATCTCGCTGGTCGCGGGGGTGCGCAAGGCGCAGCCCGCGGTGCGCGCGGTGGTGCTGGCCGAGCGGGACGACGCCCGCAGGGCCGCTCTCGCGCTCCAGGCGGGGGCGTCCGGCTGGGTGGCGAAGGACTGCTCGCTCCAGCGGCTGCTCGCCGTGGTCCGCGGGGTGCTGCGGGACGAGACGCATCTGCCGCCGGCGCTGCTGACGGGAGTGCTGCGGGAGCTGACGGCCGCCCGGAAGCACCGGACGGAGAGCGAGCGCCTGGTGGAGTCGCTGACCCCGCGCGAGCGGGAGGTGCTGCGCTGCATGGTGGCGGGCCTGGGCCGGAAGGCGGTGGCGGAGCGGCTCTTCCTCTCCCCGCACACGGTCCGCACGCACATGCAGAACGTGCTGGGGAAGCTGGGCGTCCACTCGACCCTGGCCGCGGTGGCCCTGGCCCGCCGCGCGGGCGTGGGCCCCGCGCCGCTGCCTGAACTAGCCGGGAACGTTGTCGAACGGGGCGGTCAGCCGGCGTAGCAGGGCGGCGAGTTCGGCGCGCTGCGGGCGGGAGAGCTGGGCGAGGATGGCCCGCTCCTGGGCGAGCAGTCCGGCCAGCGCCTCGTCGGCGCGGTCGCGCCCCTCGGGGGTGAGCCGGACCAGGACTCCGCGCCGGTCGCTGGGGTCGGGCAGCCGCTCGACCAGGCCCTTCTTGGTGAGCCGGTCGATGCGGTTGGTCATGGTGCCCGAGGTGACCAGGGTCTGGGTGAGGAGCTGGCCGGGGGAGAGCTGGTACGGGGCTCCGGCGCGGCGCAGCGAGGTGAGGACGTCGAACTCCCAGGGCTCCAGCTGGTGCTCCGAGAAGGCGAGCCGGCGGGCGCGGTCGAGGTGCCGGGCCAGCCGGGAGACGCGGCTGAGGACCTCCAACGGTTCCACGTCGAGGTCCGGGCGCTCGCGGCGCCATGCAGCGACCAGACGGTCGACCTCGTCCTCCATGTCGATCAGTGTAGTGGGTCTGTTGACATAAAGTCTCTTGTCTTCAAGTTTCTTGGTATCGTGTATCTCGACATCAAGATATATTCCGCCGGGCAACGGGGAAGGGACCCGGCCGGAACCGGTTCCGTTTGGCCGACTCTCGCCTGCAAGGGAGCTTCGAACATGCATTCCGTGGACTCCGTCGCCGCACCGGTATGGGACCCGGCGCAGTACCTCCGCCACGCCGCCCACCGCGCCCGCCCCTTCCTCGACCTCCTCCAGCGAATACCCCGTCTCCCCGACCACGGCCGCCCCGCCCGCATCGCCGACCTCGGCTGCGGCCCCGGCAACGTCACGGCCCTCCTCGCCGACCGCTGGCCCGACGCCCACATCACCGGCTTCGACCTCTCGCCCGAGATGCTCGAACAGGCCGAGAAGGACTGGGCCGGCACCACCTCCGGAGGCGGCTGGCTCGACTTCCGCCCCGCCGACGCCGCCCACTGGACCCCCGGCGAGCCCTACGACCTGATCGTCTCCAACGCCGCCCTCCAGTGGGTCCCCAACCACCCCGAGTCCTTCGCCCGCTGGATCGGCGGCCTCCGCCCCGGCGGCACCCTCGCCTTCCAGGTCCCCGGCAACTTCACCTCCCCCAGCCACGCCCTCCTCGGTGAGCTCTGCGCCCTCCCCGAGTGGCGCGCCCGCCTCGCCGACCAGGGCCGCCGCTTCGTCCACATCCTCGAACCCGCCGACTACCTCGCCCGCCTCACCGCCCTCGGCTGCGAGACGGACGTCTGGGAGACCGTCTACTGCCAGCTCCTCCAGGGCGAGGACGCCGTCCTCGACTGGGTCAAGGGCACGGCCCTGCGTCCGGTCCTGACGGCCCTCGGAGACGACCGGGAAGCCGTCGACGCCTTCCTCGCCCAGTACCGCGACCTGCTGCGCGAGGCGTACCCCGCAGGCCCGCACGGCACCGTCTTCCCCTTCCGCCGCGTCTTCGCGGTCGCCCGCAGGCCGGGCTGACGCCCCGCCGGAAACACGCCCGCCCCGCACCGGAAGGGTCCGGTGCGGGGCGGGCGCCGAGCGCCGTGGGGCGTCAGGAGAAGGTGTTGTAGATCTGGTAGCCGGGGCCGACCCGCGTCGCCGTGGAGAACGTGTTCGGCTTGGTGCCGAGGTAGCGGAACAGGTCGCCGTTGCCGGCGATGGCCAGCAGGTCGCCCTTGCCGTCGGCGTTCAGGTCGCCGGGCGCCGCCAGGCGCTTGTACGTGTTCCAGCCGCCCCCGATCCTGTACCGGGCCTTGAACGGGGACGCGGCGTTGCCGGTGCCCGGGTACAGGTACAGGTCGCCGCCGGTCGTGCGGGCGAGCAGGTCGTTGCGCCCGTCGCCGGTGTAGTCGCCCGCGCCGAGGATCGTGTTGTACACACCCCACCCGGAGCCGACCCGGATGCGCGAGGAGAGCTTCGTGCCCGTGCCGTCGCCCTTGTACAGGTACAGGACGCCGGAGCGGTCCCGGGCCAGCAGGTCGCCCTTGCCGTCGCCGCTCAGGTCACCGGGGCCGACGATGCTGTTGTAGACCTGCCAGCCGCGGCCGATGTCCTCGCCCTCGATCGACAGGACGCCGTCGTACACCACGGAGACGTCCGAGAGGCCGTCCGGGGTCATCGAGGAGAGGTGGGCGTAGTTGATGCCCTTGAACAGGCCCGGGGCCCCGAACAGGTCCTGGCGCGGGTACAGGCCGCCCTTGGTGTTGTTGCCGTACCACCACAGCGTGCCGGCCGAGTCGCGCCCGATGACGCCTTCCTTGCCGGTGGACGGGTTGTTGCCGGCGTTGGCGAACTGGGCGATGCCCGCGAAGGCGCCCGCGGGCCCGAACTGCTGGCGGCCGGCCAGGGTGCCGTTGCCCCTGGGCGCGTAGTAGTACATCGTGTCGGTCTTGCTGTCCCGGGCGAACAGCGAGCCGTCGTCGCCGGGCATGATCTGGTTGTAGACCCCCCAGCCACCGCCGATCACCTTGCGGGCGGCGAACGGCCTGGCACTGACGCCCGTACCGGCGTACCACCACAGGGTGCCGGAGGTGTCACGGGCGTACAGGTCCGCCCGGCCGTCGCCGTTGCCGTCGCCGAGGCCGACCAGCTGGTCGTACACGTGCCAGCCGGGGCCGACGGAGATGCGGCCGCCGAGCGGCCTGGCCAGGTTGCCGGTGGCCAGGTACAGGTACAGATGCCCGTCCATGGTGCGGGCGAGCACGTCGGCGCGGCCGTCGGCGTTCACGTCACCGGGCGAGGTGATCTTGTTGTAGACCTGCCAGCCGCCGCCCACGCGGTACTCGTACGGCGTGCCGGTCGGGTCGGCGTCCTGGTACAGCGTGAGCGTGCCGTCCTCGGAGACGACGAGAACCTCGGGCTCGGTGCCGCCGCCCTGGTCGCCGATCGCGATGACGTCCTTCGCGATGCCCTTCTCGGCGCGGTACAGCTCGAACGGCTCGTCGGAGACGTCCGTGTACAGCTCGCCGTCGATCGCACGGAAGAGGAAGTCGCCGATGCTGTCCCCGTTCAGGTCCGACAGCGGCGGGGACACGGAGTCGGCCGCGGCGGCACCCGCCCGGGCACCCTCCTGGCCGGGGCGCGGCAGCTGCTTCGGAGGCGTGAAGGACGGGGCGTGCTTCTCGGCGGACGGACGCGGCGACGGCTCGCCGGCCGAGGCCGGGGTCGCCAGCAGCATGCCGGCGGAGAGGGCGAGAGCGGTGCACGCGGCGACGCGGCGGCCACGCCCGGAGAACACGGAACGCAAGAGATCCCCCCCTGGGGAACGAAGAGAAAGGTACACGGGCAGGTTCGCGACGCCTGCGCACACGACATCGCGTGCGCGGGGCGAACATCCACCCGGATATGAGCGTGAGTGTAACGCGCCCCACCGACATCGAGGCGAACGGATTTCGAACGGCGCCCCGCACCGTGATTCCGGTGCGGGGCGCCGCTGTTCGGGACCGCGAGGGTCAGGAGAAGGTGTCGTAGACGCCGAATCCCGTGGCGAGCTGCGCGCGCGGCGCGAACGTGCCCGGCACGGTGTTCAGGTAGCGGTACAGCGTGCCGCCGGACGTGACGGCCAGCAGGTCCGCCTTGCCGTCGGCGTTCAGGTCGCCGGGGGCGGCGATCTGCCGGTAGACACCCCAGCCGCCGCCGACCCGCTTCCGGGCGGTGAACGGCGCGCTCGCCCTGCCCGTACCCGCGTACAGGTACAGGTCGCCGGAGGCGGTGCGGGCCAGCAGGTCCGCCCGGCCGTCACCGGTGTGGTCGCCGGCGCCGACCAGCTTGTCGTACGCGCCCCACCCGCCGCCGACCCGGACCCGGGACGCGAACGCCGTGCCGTAGCCGTTGCCCCGGTACAGGTACAGGACACCGGAGCGGTCCCGGGCGAGCAGGTCGCCCCTGCCGTCGCCGCTCAGGTCGCCGGGGCCGACCAGCGCGTCGTAGACGCCCCAGCCCGAACCGATGGTGCTGCGGCCGAAGTAGAGGACGCCGTCGTGGACCAGCCCGAGGCTGGAGAAGCCGTCCGGCGTCAGCGAGGACGAGTGCAGCAGGTGCAGACCGGCCCACGAGCCGTCGTCCGTCAGCTGGTCCCGGGCGGTCAGGACACCCCGGGTGGTGGCGCCGTACCAGTACAGGTTCCCGGCGCGGGTACGCGCGACGACGCCGCCCTTGCCCGTGTGCGGGATGCTGCCGGAGTTCGCGAACTGCGCGACGCCCGCCCAGCCGCCCGTCTCGCTCGCCTTGCGGCGCGGCGACAGGGTGCCGTCGCCCCGGGGGTCGTACAGGTACACCGTGCCGGTGTTGTCGCGGGCGACGACGGCGCCGCTGCCCGCCCACGCGATCTGGTTGTACGTGTTCCAGCCCCGGCCGATCGCCCGCCGGGTGGCGAACGGACGGCTCGGGTCGCCGGTGGCGGCGTAGAACCAGAGACGGCCCGCGGTGTCGCGGGCGTACAGGTCGCCCCTGCCGTCGCCGTCGGCGTCGCCGACGCCGACCAGCTGGTCGTAGACGCCCCAGCCGCCGCCGACCCGCTTCCGGGTGGAGAGCGGGCCGGACATCCGGCCGGTGCCCAGGTAGGCGTACAGCTCACCGGCGTGGGTGCGGGCGAGGACGTCGGCGCGGCCGTCGCCGTCGAAGTCACCCGGGGAGAAGACCTTGTTGTAGATCTGCCAGCCGCCGCCCACCCGCCGCTCCGCGCCGTAGCCGCCGGGATGGGCGTCCTGGTACATCGTCAGGACACCCGTACCGGAGAGCACGAGCACCTCCGGCCTGACGCCGCCGCCACCCTGGTCACCGACCGGCACGACGTCCTTCGCGACCTCGGTACGGGCCGGCAGGAACGCCGCGCCCCCGCCGTCGGACAGCGACGAGTACAGCTTGCCGTCCATGGCGCGGAAGACGACGTCCTCCCAGCCGTCGCCGTTCAGGTCCGCGAGCGGCAGGGTGTCACCCCTGACCCCGGCCGCGGACGCGCGGCCGGTGCCCCGCGGCACCGTGTAGGACCGGTCGGGCAGCTCGGCGGAGCCGGCGGCCGGCTGCCCGGCCGAAGGCAGCGGCACGGGCGCACCGGCCGAAGCGGGGGTCGCCAGCAGCATGCCGGCGGCGAGAACGAGCGCGGTGCACACGGAGACGCGGCGGGCGCGCCCGGAGGAAGCGGTACGCAAGGAGATCCCCCTGGGGAACGTGAGAACAGGTTCCAGGGCAGGCGCCGCACCACCTCCGCACAGCACACGAGGGCCACGTGCGGAGGGCGAAACTCCCCCCGGATGAAGGGGATCGTAGCGTCGGCGACGAGACGGAAACGAGGCTTTCCGTGATCCGTCACCCGATGTCCGGACGAAAACCGGCCGGGTCCGGCGGACATCCGCCGGACCCGGCCGCACGCTCAGTTCTTCCGGTGCCCTATCAACCGCGGCTTCTGCTCCAGGCCGTCCAGGCCGTGCCACGCCAGGTTCACCAGATGCGCCGCCACCTCGGCCTTCTTCGGCTTGCGCACGTCAAGCCACCACTGGCCCGTCAGCGCCACACTGCCGACCAGCGCCTGCGCGTACAGCGGCGCAAGCTTCGGGTCGAAGCCGCGCGCCTTGAACTCCAGGCCCAGGATGTCCTCGACCTGCGTCGCGATGTCGCTGATCAGCGAGGCGAACGTACCCGTCGACTGCGCCACCGGCGAGTCCCGGACCAGAATCCGGAAACCGTCCGTGTAGTTCTCGATGTAGTCGAGGAGCGCGAAGGCCGCCTGTTCGAGCAGCTCCCGCGGATGGCCGGCGGTCAGCGCCCCCGTCACCCCGTCCAGCAGCTGCCGCATCTCCCGGTCGACCACGACCGCGTACAGCCCCTCCTTGCCGCCGAAGTGCTCGTACACCACCGGCTTCGACACCCCGGCCTTCGCCGCGATCTCCTCCACCGACGTGCCCTCGAAACCCTTCTCGGCGAAGAGCGTGCGTCCGATGTCCAGCAGCTGCTCCCGGCGCTCCGCGCCGGTCATCCTCACCCGCCGGCTCCGCCGGGGCTTCGCTCCGGTACCCGTACCGCTGGTGCTGCTGGAACTGCCGTCGATCGCCACGTCCTCCATCATGCCGCGTTCGCGGCCTTGTCCTGGCGCCGGGCGTCGATACGGGACTGCGCCGGCCACCGCACGTCGTACGCCCAGCCCGCCTGCTCGAACCAGCGGATCAGCCGCGCGCTGGAGTCGACCTGCCCCTTCAGCACACCGTGCCGCGCCGACGTCGGATCCGCGTGGTGCAGGTTGTGCCAGGACTCGCCGCACGACAGCACCGCCAGCCACCACACGTTCCCCGACCGGTCACGCGACTTGAACGGACGCTTGCCCACCGCGTGACAGATCGAGTTGATCGACCACGTCACGTGGTGCAGCAGCGCCACCCGCACCAGGGAGCCCCAGAAGAACGCGGTGAACGCGCCCCACCACGACCACGTCACCAGACCGCCGATCACCGGCGGGATCGCCAGCGAGACGATCGTCCACGGGATGAAGTTGCGCGAGATCCGCCGGATCGCCGGGTCCTTGATCAGATCCGGCGCGTACTTGTGCTGCGGCGTCCGCTCCTCGTCGAACATCCAGCCGATGTGCGCCCACCACAGGCCCTTCATCAGCGCCGGGACCGTCTCCCCGAACCGCCACGGCGAATGCGGGTCGCCCTCCGCGTCCGAGAACTTGTGGTGCTTGCGGTGGTCCGCCACCCAGCGCACCAACGGCCCCTCGACCGCCAGCGACCCCATGATCGCCAGCGCGATCCGCAGCGGACGCTTCGCCTTGAACGAACCGTGCGTGAAGTAGCGGTGGAAGCCGATCGTGATGCCGTGGCAGCCGATGTAGTACATCGCCGTCATCAGCCCCAGATCCAGCCAGCTCACCCCCCATCCCCAGGCCAGCGGCACCGCCGCCACCAGGGCCACGAAGGGCACCACGATGAACAGCGCCAGCGCGAGCTGCTCGACGGAACCCTTGCTGTCGCCGCCCAGCGTGGCGGACGGCAGGGTCTGGACCGGATCGGTCGCCTCGGACGCCGAGGTGACCTCGGGGCTGATGGTCATGCGTGTCCCCTGGGGGGTGAGGGTGAGGGTATGTACGGTGCGGAACAGGCCGAGGCTACGGCTGCGTAACCTACGGCGACGTAAGTATGTCAGCGTGACGGCACCCGGCAAGAGGGCACAAGCGGGGGGCTGCCCGACGTCCAGGGAATGGACACCTATCCTGGGTGCGTCGGACAGCGCGGTCCGCAAGCCTCCAGAACCCTCCAGACGTGCTTGAACACTGCAAGGAGCCGCACCTGTGAGCAGTGCCGACCAGACTCCCACCACCAACGCCGAGCTGCGCGCCGACATCCGCCGACTGGGCGATCTCCTCGGCGAGACCCTCGTGCGCCAGGAGGGCCACGACCTCCTCGACCTCGTCGAGCGAGTCCGCAGCCTGACCCGAGAGGACGGCGACGCCGCCGCCGAGCTGCTGCGCGGCGTCGAGCTGGAGACGGCCGCCAAGCTCGTCCGCGCCTTCTCCACCTACTTCCACCTCGCCAACGTCACCGAGCAGGTCCACCGCGGCCGCGAGCTCCGGGAGAAGCGCGCCGCCGAGGGCGGCCTCCTGGCCCGCACCGCCGACATGCTCAAGGACGGCGACCCCGCCCACGTCCGCGAGACGGTCAAGAACCTCAACGTGCGCCCCGTCTTCACCGCGCACCCCACCGAGGCCGCCCGCCGCTCCGTCCTCAACAAGCTCCGCCGCATCGGCGCCCTCCTGGAGACGCCGGTCATCGAGGCCGACCGCCGCCGCCACGACCTCCGGCTCGCCGAGAACATCGACCTCATCTGGCAGACCGACGAACTCCGCGTCGTCCGCCCGGAGCCCGCCGACGAGGCCCGCAACGCCATCTACTACCTCGACGAGCTCCACGCCGACGCCGTCGGCGACGTCCTGGAGGACCTCGCCGCCGAACTCGAGCGCGTCGGCTACGAGCTCCCCTCAGGCACCCGCCCGCTCACCTTCGGCACCTGGATCGGCGGCGACCGCGACGGCAACCCCAACGTCACGCCCCAGGTCACCTGGGACGTCCTGATCCTCCAGCACGAGCACGGCATCACCGACGCCCTGGAGCTCATCGACTTCCTCCGCGGCCTGCTCTCCAACTCCATCCGCTACACCGGAGCCACCCAGGAACTCCTGGACTCCCTCCAGCGCGACCTGGACCTCCTCCCGGAGATCAGCCCCCGCTACAAGCGGCTCAACGCCGAGGAGCCCTACCGCCTCAAGGCCACCTGCATCCGCCAGAAGCTCCTCAACACCCGCGAACGCCTCGCCCAGGGCACCCCCCACCAGGAAGGCCGCGACTACCTCGGCACCGCCGAGCTGCTCCACGACCTCACCCTCGTCCAGACCTCCCTGCGCGAGCACCGCGGCGGCCTCTTCGCCGACGGGCGCATGGCACGCACCATCCGCACCCTCGCCGCCTTCGGCCTCCAGCTCGCCACCATGGACGTCCGCGAACACGCCGACGCCCACCACCACGCCCTCGGCCAGCTCTTCGACCGCCTCGGCGAGGAGTCCTGGCGCTACGCCGACATGCCCCGCGACTACCGGCAGCGGCTCCTCGCCAAGGAGCTGCGCTCCCGCCGCCCCCTCGCCCCCACCCCGGCACCGCTCGACGCCGCCGGCGAGAAGACCCTCGGCGTCTTCCACACCGTCAAGGAGGCCTTCGAGCGCTTCGGCCCCGAGGTCATCGAGTCCTACATCATCTCGATGTGCCAGGGCGCCGACGACGTCTTCGCCGCCACCGTCCTCGCCCGTGAGGCCGGCCTCGTCGACCTCCACGCCGGCTGGGCCAAGATCGGCATCGTCCCGCTCCTGGAGACCACCGACGAGCTCCGCGCCGCCGACGTCATCCTCAACGACATGCTCGCCGACCCCTCCTACCGACGCCTCGTCGCGCTCCGCGGCGACGTCCAGGAGGTCATGCTCGGCTACTCGGACTCCTCCAAGTTCGGCGGCATCACCACCTCCCAGTGGGAGATCCACCGCGCCCAGCGCCGCCTGCGCGACGTCGCCCACCGCTACGGCGTCCGCCTCCGCCTCTTCCACGGCCGCGGCGGCACCGTCGGCCGCGGCGGCGGCCCCTCGCACGACGCGATCCTCGCCCAGCCCTGGGGCACCCTGGAGGGCGAGATCAAGGTCACCGAGCAGGGCGAGGTCATCTCCGACAAGTACCTCATCCCGTCGCTGGCCCGCGAGAACCTGGAACTGACCGTCGCGGCCACCCTCCAGGCCTCCGCCCTGCACACCGCGCCCCGCCAGTCCGACGAGGCCCTGGCCCGCTGGGACGCCGCGATGGACGTCGTCTCCGAAGCCGCCCACGCCGCCTACCGCGCCTTCGTCGAGGACCCCGACCTCCCGACGTACTTCCTCGCCTCCACGCCCGTCGACCAGCTCGCCGACCTGCACCTGGGCTCGCGGCCCGCCCGCCGCCCCGGCTCCGGCGTCTCGCTCGACGGCCTGCGCGCCATCCCGTGGGTCTTCGGCTGGACCCAGTCCCGCCAGATCGTCCCCGGCTGGTTCGGCGTCGGCTCCGGCCTCAAGGCGCTGCGCGAGGCCGGCCTCGACGCGGTCCTCGGCGAGATGCACGAGCGGTGGCACTTCTTCCGCAACTTCCTCTCCAACGTCGAGATGACGCTCGCGAAGACGGACCTGCGGATCGCCCGCCACTACGTCGACACCCTCGTCCCGGACGAGCTCAAGCACGTCTTCGACACCATCGAGGCCGAGCACGCGCTCACCGTGGAGGAGGTCCTCAAGGTCACCGGCGGCGAGAAGCTGCTCGACTCCCACCCGGCCCTCCAGCAGACCTTCGCCATCCGCGACGCCTACCTGGACCCGATCTCCTACCTCCAGGTCGCCCTCCTCGCCCGCCAGCGCGCCGCCGCCGAGGCCGGCGAGAACCCGGACCCGCTGCTCGCCCGGGCCCTGCTGCTCACGGTCAACGGCGTCGCCGCGGGCCTGCGCAACACCGGCTGACCCCCCCCCGCGACACCGAAGTGCCCCCACGGGACTCCCGTGGGGGCACTTCGCGTCCTGAACCCAGGGGTACGTCAGCCCTGCGCGGCCTTGCGGCGGCGCAGCACCAGGAACGCACCGGCCGCGGCGAGCGCGGCGGCGACACCGGCCAGCGCGCCGACCGGCGCGCTCGAACCGGTCTCCGCGAGGTTGCCCTCCTCGGAACCGCCCTTCGTGTCGGTCTCGCTGCCCGCGGCGGTCTCGCCGGTGGCGGCGTCGCCGCCGGTGGCGGTGGCGGTGGCCGTGCCTTCGCCGGTGGTCTCACCGGTCGTGGTGGTCCCGCCGGTGGTCGTCTCGCCGGTGGTGGTCTCACCCGTGGTGGTTTCGCCGGTGGTCGTCTCGCCGGTGGTGGTCTCGCCGGTGGTGGTCTCACCCGTGGTGGTTTCGCCGGTGGTGGTCTCACCCGTGGTGGTCTCGCCGGTGGTCGTCTCACCGGTGGTCGTTTCACCCGTGGTGGTCTCGCCGGTCGTCTCGCCGGTGGTGGTCTCGCCAGTGGTCTCACCGGTCGTCGTCTCGCCGGTCGTCTCGCCGGTCGTGCCGCCGGTCTCCTCCGCCGCGCACGTGTGCGACAGGTTGAAGAAGCCCTGCTTCACCTTGCCGTCGACGATCGCGACGGCGGAGGTCAGCTCGGCGCCGGCCGCGGACGCCACGTACGCGTGGTCGTCCTTCGGCGGGCCGAAGGAGGTGACCTCGATCGGGGCGCCGTTGTCGAACGTGACCGTCAGCTTCACGAAGTCGACGCCGCCGCCGGGGATCACGAAGTGCCACCCGTCCTGGTCGGCCGGGATCGTCTCGGGGCACTCGCCCTGCTGGAAGTCGGCCGCCTTGATCGGCGTCGACTGGTGCAGGGGAAGCTCGTACTCGCCGCCGGTCGCGAAGGCCGTCGGGGCCAGAGCAAGAGAACCCGCCATGGCCGCGACAAGCGTGGCAGCGGAAATCAGGGAGCGTCGCATGTGCAGTCGTCCATCTGTGGATGAGGGATGCCGTGGGGGGTGGCAGCGGATGGAGCCTATCCGTCGCTTTAAGCCACGCTTAACCCAGAGGTCCATAACAATCCCGCCAGGAACTGGTGGAATCCGGCCAGTCCCGGGTCACCTCACAGCGTCAGGAACGCCGCCACCCACAGCGCCGCACCCGCACCCGCCAGCGACCACGCCGTCCGCCGCAGCCGCAGACCCCCCGCCAGCAGCGGCGCGGCCAGCACCAGCGCACCGCCCAGCGGCAGCCACGCGTGCAGCCCGCCGCCCCAGCCGGTCCGCACCCCCTCGTCCGTACCCGGCTTCACCACCACCGGGATCACCGCCCCCGGCCCCGCCGCCACCGACCGCTCGATCGACAGCGTCCGGCGCGGAGCCCCGGCGTCGTCCGGCGCGTACGCACCGCTGCACCGCTCCTCCGTGCACCCCGCCACCGTCAGCGTCCCGTGCTCACGCCCCTTCGCCAGCAGGACGTGCTGCGCCGAACCCCACGACGCCCACACCCCCGCCACGACGAGCAGGACGGCGACGAGGGCCATGGCGGCGTTCCGGACGTGCGTCATGACCCGCGATCGTACAGTCGTACGGCCGAAACCCGACGGCCAGGAGCCGCCGGGAGCGACCTCAGGAGTTGTACGCCGACTGCGCCCGCTCCAGGCCCTCGGTCACCAGGCACTCCACCGCGTCCGCCGACCGGTCCACGAACCAGTCGAGCTCCTTGCGCTCCGTCGAGGAGAAGTCCTTCAGCACGAAGTCCGCCACCTGCATCCGGCCCGGCGGACGCCCGATCCCGCACCGCACCCGGTGGTAGTCGGGACCCATCGACTTCGTCATCGACTTCAGACCGTTGTGCCCGTTGTCCCCGCCGCCCAGCTTCAGCCGCAGCGTCGCGTAGTCGATGTCCAGCTCGTCGTGGATCGCCAGCACGTGCGCCGTCGGCACCTTGTAGAAGTCCCGCAGCGACGTCACCGGACCGCCGGACAGGTTCATGTACGACATCGGCTTCGCCAGCACCACCCGACGGTTCGCCGGACCCACCGGCCCCAGCCGGCCCTCGACGACCTGCGCCTGCGCCTTCTGCGCCCGCTTGAACTTCCCGCCGATCCGCTCCGCCAGCAGATCCACCACCATGAAGCCGATGTTGTGGCGGTTGCCCGCGTACTCCGGCCCCGGATTGCCCAGGCCGACGATCAGCCAGGGCGCGTTCGCGTCGTCGGTCATCGCCAACTCCTTGATCACAGGAAAGAGAAACACCGGAAAAGAGAGCCCCGGAAAGAGCCCCGGAAAGAACTCCGGAAAAGAGAAACGGGGTGACGGGCCGTACGGCCCGTCACCCCGTCACGTCGGACAAGAGCCTACGGCTCAGGCCTCGGCGGCAGCCTCGTCGCCCTCGGCGGACTCCGCGGCCGGCTCCTCGGCCTGGGCGGCCAGGACCTGGAGGACGACGGCGTCGGCGTCGGTCACCAGGGTGACGCCCTTCGGCAGCTCGATGGCGCCGGCGAGCACGGACGAACCGGCCTCCAGGCCCTCGACGGAGACCGTCACGGACTCGGGGAGGTGGGTGGCCTCGGCCTCGACGGAGAGGGTGTTGAGGACGTGCTCCAGCAGGTTGCCACCGGCGGCGAGCTCGCCCTCGGCGACGACCGGAACCTCGACGGTGACCTTCTCGCCGCGCTTCACGAGGAGGAGGTCGACGTGCTCCAGGCTGCCCTTCAGCGGGTCGCGCTGGGCGGCCTTCGGGATGGCCAGCTCGGAGCCCTTGCCCTCGATGTCCAGGGACAGCAGGACGTTCGGGGTGCGCAGCGCCAGCGTGGTCTCGTGGGCCGGCAGCGTCAGGTGGACCGGGTCCGTGCCGTGACCGTAGAGAACGGCCGGAACGGCGGCGGCGCGGCGGATCTTGCGGGCGGCGCCCTTGCCGAACTCGGTGCGGACGGCGGCGGCGAGCTTCACCTCGGACATGTGCACTCCTCGTAGTGGTGGTGACGGTTGTGACTGTCACCCGGCCGCCGACTGGCGATGGCCTGCTACGAAGAGCGCGTCGATAACGGAGCGCCGACCCTGAACGGGCACAGCCTCCCTCGCCGAGCAACCTCAGCAGTCTACCCGGCCGCCCCCGGCCCCCCAAATGGATCACCCCGGGAGAGGAACGGGGGAAACGCCCGAGGGTCGCCTCCCCCGAACGGGGAAGACGGCCCTCGGAACGAACCCTGCGGCTCAGTGCTCCTCGAAGAGGCTCGTCACCGAACCGTCCTCGAACACCTCGCGCACCGCGCGCGCGATCGTCGGCGCGATCGACAGCACCGTGATCTTGTCCAGCTCCAGCGAACCCGGCACCGGCAGCGTGTCCGTGAACACGAACTCGCTCACCTTGGAGTTCTTCAGACGGTCGGCCGCCGGACCCGACAGGATGCCGTGCGTCGCCGTCACGATGACGTCCTCGGCACCGTGCGCGAAGAGCGCCTCGGCCGCCGCGCAGATCGTGCCGCCCGTGTCGACCATGTCGTCCACCAGGACACAGACGCGGCCCTTCACGTCACCGACGACCTCGTGGACGGTCACCTGGTTGGCGACGTCCTTGTCACGGCGCTTGTGCACGATCGCGAGCGGCGCGTCCAGACGGTCGCACCAGCGGTCGGCGACCCGCACGCGGCCCGCGTCCGGGGAGACGATCGTCAGCTTCGAACGGTCGACCTTGCCGCCCACGTAGTCCGCCAGCACCGGCAGCGCCGACAGGTGGTCCACCGGACCGTCGAAGAAGCCCTGGATCTGGTCCGTGTGCAGGTCCACGGTCAGGATCCGGTCCGCACCGGCCGTCTTCATCAGGTCCGCCACCAGACGGGCCGAGATCGGCTCGCGGCCGCGGTGCTTCTTGTCCTGACGGGCGTAGCCGTACGACGGCACGATCACGGTGATGCTCCGGGCCGAGGCCCGCTTCAGAGCATCGATCATGATCAGCTGCTCCATGATCCACTTGTTGATCGGAGCCGTGTGGCTCTGGATCAGGAAGCAGTCCGCGCCGCGCGCCGACTCCTGGAAGCGGACGTAGATCTCACCGTTGGCGAAGTCGAACGCCTTGGTCGGAACGAGACCGACACCCAGCTGGTGCGCGACCTCCTCGGCCAGCTCGGGGTGGGCGCGGCCGGAGAAGAGCATCAGCTTCTTCTCGCCGGTCGTCTTGATCCCGGTCACAGCACTGTCTCCTCAGACGTGTTCTCTGGCCGCAAGACCCGCGCTCCCGAGCGCGTGTGCGAACCAGCCGAATTTGTGTGCACGTATCACGGTACGCCTCGTTCGACGTACCTGTTTCCGGTCAGCTTTCGCCGGCGGACCCTTCCGAAGCCGCCTCGGCGGCCTGCGCCGCGGCGCTGCCGGGCCGCTTCCGGGCGACCCAACCCTCGATATTCCGCTGCTGGCCCCGCGCCACGGCCAGCGCGCCCGCCGGCACGTCCTTCGTGATCACGGACCCGGCGGCCGTGTAGACGCCGTCCCCGATGGTGATGGGCGCCACAAACATGTTGTCCGACCCGGTCCGGCAGTGCGACCCGATCGTGGTGTGGT
Organism: Streptomyces sp. NPDC004435; assembly: GCF_042873895.1. NCBI lineage: Bacteria > Bacillati > Actinomycetota > Actinomycetes > Kitasatosporales > Streptomycetaceae > Streptomyces > Streptomyces sp. NPDC004435. The sequence continues at coordinate 245,038 of NZ_JBIAMB010000012.1, forward strand.
GCTTCGCCTCGCCGTCGTAGTTCACGAAGACGCTCGCCGCGCCGATGTTCGTGTACTCGCCGATCGTCGCGTCACCCACGTAGGACAGGTGGGGGACCTTCGTCCCCTCGCCGAGCGTCGCGTTCTTCATCTCGACGTACGTGCCGGCCTTCGCCTTCGCGCCCAGCCTCGTCCCCGGACGCAGGTACGCGAACGGACCCACCGAGGCCCCGTCGCCGATCACGGCCGACACCGCCACCGCGTTGTCCACCCGCGCGCCCCGGCCCACCGTGGTGTCCGTCAGCCGCGTGTTCGGACCCACCTCGGCGTCCTCGCCGACGTGCGTCGCGCCCAGCAGCTGCGTACCCGGGTGGATCACGGCGTCCCGCTCGAACGTCACGGTCACGTCCACCAGCACGGACGACGGGTCGACCACGGTCACACCCGCCGTCATCGCCGCTTCGAGCAGCCGCCGGTTCAGCAGCGTGCGGGCCTCGGCCAGCTGCACCCGGTTGTTGATCCCGAGGATCTCGCGGTGGTCGGCCGCCACGGACGCGCCGACCCGGTGCCCCGCCTCGCGCAGGATCGACAGCACGTCGGTGAGGTACTCCTCGCCCTGGCTGTTGTCCGTCCGCAGCTGCTTGATCGCCTCCGCGAGCAGCGCCCCGTCGAACGCGAACACCCCGGAGTTGATCTCCTTGATGTCCAGCTGCCCCGGCGAGGCGTCCTTGTGCTCGACGATCGCGGTCACGGCCCCGGTCGCCAGGTCCCGCACGATCCGCCCGTACCCGGTCGAGTCCGGCACCTCGGCGGTCAGCACGGTCACCGCGTTCCCGTCACCGGCGTGCGTCTCCGCCAGCGAGCTCAGCGTCGCGCCGGACAGCAGCGGGGTGTCACCGCACACCACGACCACGGTCCCCTCGGGCACCGCGCCCAGCTCCTCCAGAGCCATCCGCACCGCGTGCCCGGTGCCGTTCTGCTCCTCCTGCACGGCGGTACGGGTCCCCGGGTACACCTCCTCCAGGTGTCCCCGCACCTGCTCCCGCGCGTGCCCCACGACCACGACGAGGTGCTCGGGCTCCAGCTCGCGCGCGGCGGACACGACGTGCCCGACGAGCGAACGCCCGGCGATCTCGTGCAGCACCTTGGGGGTCTTGGACTTCATGCGGGTGCCCTCACCCGCGGCGAGGACGACGACGGCTGCCAAGGGGGTCCCCCCTGTTGGAGCGGAGCCGACAACTTGGGGGCGGTTGGCGCTCACGGATATGCCCTTCGGCTTTAGGTGGTGGACGCACGAAGGATACCGGGGGGTCGGGGGGCGGACATGAGGAAGGGCCCTGACCTGTGCGGTCAAGGCCCATTGGGCAAGAAGCTCCCCTGCCAGGACTCGAACCTGGAACATATCATCCAAAGTGACATGTGTTGCCGATTACACCACAGGGGATGGCATTGCCGGTCAAAACGGACAAATTGCTAGCCCGCTGACGCGACGGCCCCCACTATGCCGTACCAGGACCCCTCGATGCGACGGTACAAGTCGGAGGCTGTCGAGACGCGAACGACGAGGCATCCCCGGTAGTTCGCGCCGGTGTTCTTGCGCACCGTCTTGGGGTTGTGCTTTTTGAGCGTGGTCTTCTGCAGGTCGGAGGGCGGGATCCCCGCCAGGTCCGCCCAATACCGCTCCGCGCCGCCGACGTCGGCGGACTCGTGGATCATGACGCGGAAGCGGAGGCGGCTCCGGGCGATGCCCAGGAGGTCCAGCCAGGCAAGGTAGACCCTGATGACGTCCGGGTCGCTGTTGATGAAGGTGACACTCTCGTCTCGCCGGTGGGGCTTGCTCTTGGAGCCTTCGGCCCAGTACAGGGCCACCCCCGCGATGAACAGTTCCCTCGCGCTCAGCTCGCCCACCGCCGTCGTGGCTTCCCGGACCGCTGCGGTGCGGGCCGCCTCGCGCAGGGGGCGCTCGTGTGCCCAGCGTTTGCGGGCAGCCTCCCTCCCCTGTTCGGTGGGGGTTCGGCGGTCGACCTTGGGCAGGTCTCGTACCCACAGGCTGATCGAGCTCTTCGAGCAGCCCAGCTCGACCTGGATCTGGTCGTAGGTCATGCCTTGGAGGCGGAGCTCGCGGGCGCGGTCGCGGAGGTCGTCCTTGGCGCGGGGGCGCTTGGTCCAGGCCGGCGGGGGTTCGCCCTTGACCAGGCGCTGGAGGAGGTCGTTGTTGAAGATCTTCAGGCGGTCGCGGATCTGGCGGAGGCTGAGGCCCTCGCGGCGGAGCGACACCGCTTGCTCGCGCAGGCTCTCGAAGTCCGCGTAGCGGTTCAATTCCGAGGTCATGGGACGAGCGTCGTCCGGAATGCGGACTCTCGTGTCGAAAATCCAACCGATTCAACAGTTCGAGGGACTGGCGTGCGGGGCGTTGACGCTCCTCGGATTTCGTCGGGGGGCGACCGTAGGGTGGGGGCATGACCACAACGGGGGCAGATCGGGACGCGCCGGGCGCGGGGGTTTGGTGGTGGGGGCGGCGGCGGAGTGCCGTGCTCGATGTCGGGCTGGCGCTGGTGTCGGCGGTGGAGTGTGCCGTGGAGGGCACGCAGTTCGCGGGGAGGGCGGGCTCTCCGGAGGCGCTGGGGGCGTTGTTCGGCCTGCTGGTGGGGTCGGTGCTGCTGGTCCGGCGGCGGTGGCCGATCGCCGTGGTGCTGGTGTCGGTCGCGGTGGCGCCGGCCGAGATGGGCTACCTGATGGGGGTCGTCGGGCTGTACACGCTCGCCGCCTCGGAGGTGCCGCGGCGGTTCACCGCGGTGCTGGCGGGCATGGCGACGGTGGCCGTGTTCGTGGTGACGGCCGTGGAGCTGCGGCGGGACATCGCGGCGCAGGCGGACGACTTCGATCCGAGTGCCTGGTACGTGCCGCTCATGGCGCTGCTGATCACGCTGGGGCTGAACGCGCCTCCGGTGCTGTTCGGGCTCTATATAGGGGCGCGGCGCCGGCTGATGGAGAGCCTGCGGGAGCGGGCGGATTCGCTGGAGCAGGAGTTGTCGCTGCTCGCGGACCGGGCGGAGCAGCGGGCGCAGTGGGCGCGGCAGGAGGAGCGGCGGCGGATCGCGCGGGAGATGCACGACGTGGTGGCGCACCGGGTGTCGTTGATGGTGGTGCACGCGGCGGCGTTGCAGGCGGTGGCGCTGAAGGATCCGCAGAAGGCGGTGAGGAACGCCGCGCTGGTGGGTGACATGGGGCGGCAGGCGTTGACGGAGCTGCGGGAGATGCTGGGGGTGCTGCGGGAGGAGGCCGTTCCGGTGGGGGCCGAGGCGGTGCCGCTGGCGGCGGTGGGGCGGGCCGCGGCGGCGGCCGCGGAGGCGGCGGGGTCGGAGGAGGGTCCGGGTCTGGGCGCGGTGGAGGACCTGTGTCAGCAGTCGCGGCTGGCGGGGGCGGTGGTGGAGCTGGTGGAGCTGGGGGAGTCGGGGGCGTATCCGCCGGAGGTGGAGCGGACGGCGTACCGGGTGGTGCAGGAGGCGTTGACGAACGTGCACAAGCACGCGCCGGGCGCGGAGGTGGTGGTGCGGGTGGCGCACCGGGGTGCCGAGGTGGCGATGCAGGTGGAGAACGGTCCGTCGGACGAGGGGGCGGCGGACGCGGGTCTGCCGAGCGGGGGGAACGGGCTGGTGGGGATGAGGGAGCGGGTCGTGCGGTTGGGCGGGGCGTTCGTGTCGGGGCCGACGGAGGCGGGTGGTTTCAAGGTGTCGGCGGTGATCCCGGTGCCGGGGCGGGTGTCCTAGGGCCTGTCGTCGAACTCCCGTCTGCCCCGCGACGCCCTAGCCGGCGGTGAGGCGGGTGGGCTGGGTGCCGGTGACGAGGGTGGAGAGGGCGGTGTCGATGTCGCGGCCGAGGTACCAGTCGCCGGCGTGGTCGAGGCTGTAGACGCGGCCTTCGGTGTCCATGGCGAGGACGGCCTGGTGGTCGCCTTCCTCGCCGAGGGGGGCGAGTTCGGTGCCGAGGGCGCGGCCGAGGTCGGCGAGGGTGCGGGCGAGGTGGAGTCCGGCGAGCGGGTCGAAGCGGAGGGTGGCGGGCGCTATCTGGCGGCCGTGGCCGGGGGCGGTGAGGTGGAGGCCGCCGAATTCGGCCCAGGCTTCGACGACGGCGGGGAAGACGCTGTGGCGGTGGCCGGCGGGGGAGACGTGGGCGCGGAGGGTGTCGGCCCATTCCTCGGCGAGTTTGATGTCCCAGCGTCCGGGCTGCCAGCCGGCGTCGCGGAGGGCGGCGTCGACATTGACGGGGAAGCGGGTGGTGTCGGACATGGGGTGGGGTCAGCCGTTCCGGTCGGGCGTGGGGGGTGTGGGGTCGACGGTGCGGACGCCGAAGTGGTCGAGGAGCGCGGCGCAGGAGCGGCAGGGCGCGGCGTAGCTGCCGTGCAGGGGGTCGCCGTCCTCGCGGATGCGGCGGGCGGTGATCTTGGCGTGTTTGAGGCTGCGGCGGGCCTCGCCGGGGGTGAGGGGTTTGCGCTGGGCGCGCCGGGAGCGGTTGGTCTCGGTGGCGGTGAGGTGCCGGGAGAGCAGGATGGCTTCGGGACATCGTCCGGTGAAGCGTTCCCGCTGGCCGCTGGTGAGCGTGTCGAGGAAGTCCTGCACGAGGGCGTGGAGGACGGGCGGGACGTCTCCGCGTCCGGCGGTGCAGGTGAGGGTCTCGCCGCGGACGGAGAGGGCGGCGCCGACGGCGGGAAGGATGCCGTCGCGACGGTGCAGCAGTAAGGGGGCGCGACCGTTGTCGGTGTCGCTGCTCCAGTTGAGGCGTGGGTCACCCTGCGTGGGCGTGGTGCTGGCGTACATGGTGCTGGTCTTCCCCTCCTGCAATCCCCCGAGTTGCGGTGCACAGCCTGCCAAATAGGGAGCCATATGGGGAAGCTGGGTGCGGGTTTCGGCGTGGTGGTGTGTCGGAGCCGTGGTCGGCCTGTCATGAGTTCGTGACGGTTGGTGACGGTGCGTGTGTGGGGTGGCCGGGTGGGGGCGCGGGCCGGTTCGTCGTCTTGTGGCAGCGCATAGGCTGTGCGGGATCGGTCGGGCGTGGCTGCGTGCGGTGGCGTCCGGCGGCAGGATCAGGCAGTGCAAGCAGTAGTAAGCAGTAGCAGCCAGTGACGCCATGCAGGGGGCAACCGCCATGACGACAGGTCGGCTCGGGCAGTCCACCGCGCCTCCGAACGCGGCCTATGCCGGGCAGGTCGTGCGTTTCCCGGATCCGGTGCGCGCTTCGCGGCATCCGCGCGGGCTGCGGGTGGACGAGCGTGGGTTCCCGGATTTCTCGCCGTACGCGCGTGCGGCGGCGGAGATCGCGGAGCCTCCTGAGGGTTTCGGTGTCGATGAGCTGCGGTTGACGGACTACGTGTCGGCGAACGCGGCGATGGCGGCGACCGGTCATGAGCTGTGGGACACGATTCCGTCGGTGGCGACGCCGCACGGGTGGACGTGGCATCACGTGATGGGTTCGCGTCGGCTGGAGCTGGTGCCGGTCGAGGTGAAGGCGCTGCTGCGGCATCACGGTGGTGTGGCGACGGCGGCGGTGGACCACGCGAAGCGGGGTACGCGGCCGTTGCAGGAGACGCGGCCGGTGCACTTCGGGTTGCCGAAGGGCCGGGTGGCGGTGTCGGAGCAGCAGCTCCAGGGGGTCGAGGAGGATCTCGGCTACCGGCTGCCGGGGGCGTACCGCTCGTTCCTGAAGGCGGCGGGCGGTTGCGCTCCGGTGGGTGCGGCGCTCGACGCGGAGCTGGGTCTGCTGGTGGACCAGCCGTTCTTCACGGTGCGCGAGGAGGCGGGGATCAATGACCTCGTCTACGTGAACAAGTGTCTGCGGGACCATCTGACGAAGGACTACCTGGGGGTGGCGTTCGTGCAGGGTGGTCTGGTGGCGGTGAAGGTGCGGGGTGCCGGGGTCGGTTCGGTGTGGTTCTGTGCGTACGACGACGTGCGGGACTCCGGTGAGGAGGCCGCGGGGTGGTCGGTGAACGAGCGGGCGGAGCGGTTGCTGCTGCCCTGTGGTGTGGATTTCGACGCGTTTCTGCTGCGTCTCGCGGGTAACCCGCCGGAGTTGGAGACGGTCGCGAACCTGATGGTGGACGGCGGCTTCGCGCGCGCCGTTCCCGTGGCCCCGGTGGGAGGGTGAGCCGGCTGTGGTGACGTTCGCGCAGGCGCAGGAGCGCGCCGAGGAGTGGATCAACGGTGATCTGCCTCCGTATCAGCACCAGGAGGTGCGGGTGCGGGAGTTCGGTCTCGGTTTCGTGGTGTGGGCGGAGGACCGCGAGGGCGGTCCGACGGCCGACACGGGCCGGCAGCGGTTGGTGATCGCCCGGGATTCGGGCGAGGCCACGTTGTGGCCGGGGTTGCCGGTGGGTGAGGTGATCCGGCGGTACGAGGAGGAGTACGGGGCCGTCGAGGAGGCGGTCGTGCCGGCTCCGGCCGCGCCGCCGGCGCGGATCGATCTGAACCAGACGTCGTTCCTGCTGAGTCCGCCGGAGTGGTTGCAGGACGCGGCGGACAAGGTCGGTCTGCCGCAGCGGCCGAACGCGTCGCAGGAGGAGCGGGGCGAGGCGGACGCGGGGGCCGACGTCGGCGGGGACGCGTCGCAGGGTTCGGGTGTCGGCGGGGTGCCGGGGCCGGGGGCTTCGGTGTCGTCGGCGGAGTCCGGTGCGTCGGAGGGGCGGTCGGTGTCGTCCGCGGGGTCGCGGACCCCGGCGGCGGCGACTCCGCTGTCCGATGTCCCTTCGTCGTCCTCCTCCTCGTCCTCGTCTTCCGCTTCGGGTCCTTCGCCGGCGTCCGAGGAGTCGGACGCGGAGTACGAGCCGACGGCGATGGACGGTGTTCCGGCGTCGTCGTCGACGAGCAGTCCGTGGGCGGACGCCAACGCGAGCTCCGGTGGGGTGGAGGGCGTGCCGCTGCCGGCGACGGTGTTCGCGCCGCCGCTGTCGGGGGCCGATGACGAGGACACGCCGGAGCCGGTGGTGGGCGCGGACGCGCCGACGGCGCTGATGCACGGCGGGAGCGCGCTGCCGAAGACGGCTGTGGCGCCGCGTCTGGACCCGGCCGCGTCCCCGCCGCCGGGTGCGACGCCTCCGCCCGTCGTCCCGGGTGCGACGCCGCCGCCTCCGGTGGCTCCGCCGACCGTGGCGGGGGCCGGGGACATCGCGGACGCGGCGACGAGCAAGGCGACGCTGCCGCCGAAGAAGACGGCCCGCGGGCCGGTGGCACCGCCGCCTCCGCCGGGTGTGCCCGGTGCGACGTCCGGTGGTCCGGCGCCCGCGCCCGCGTACGTACCGACGCAGCTGGTGGCGCAGACGCCGCCGCCGGTGCCGGGGCAGCCGGGGACGCCTCCGCCGCCCGCGCCGCCGGGTCCGGTGACGCCTCCGCGGCCGGTGCACCACGCGGCGACGATGCTGGCGCACCCGGGGCCGGCCGGTCCCGGTGGCGGGCCCGCCGCGCCGCCGCCTCCGCCTCCGCCGCCGAGTGCTCCCGGTGGTCCGGGTGCTCCGGGGACGCCGGCGCACGGGATCGAGCACGCGCCGACGATGCTGGCCCAGCCGGGTCCGTCGGGTCCGGGCGCGCCGCCGCCTCCGCCGGGCCCCGCGCCCGCTCCCGCCTCGGTGCCGGCTCCGGTTCCCGCTCCGGCGCCCGCGTACGGGTATCCGCAGCAGCCGCCGGCCGGGGTGCCGACGGTCGGTCCGGGGTACCAGGCGGTGCTGCGGTACCGGGCTCCGGACGGTTCGGAGCAGCAGATCATCCGGCGTTCGGCGCCGGGCACCCCGCACCCGGAGTGGCAGATCCTGCACGAGCTGCGCGGGCTCGGTGTGCCGCCGCAGCACGTGCTGGAGCTCCACACGGAGCTGGGTTCCTGTGAGCTGCCCGGTGGTTACTGCGCGCGGATGATCCGTGAGACGTGGCCGCAGGCGCGGATCACCAGCATCGCCCCGTACGGCGGGGACCACGCGGCCCGTCAGCAGGGGATGCGTCAGCTCCTCACGCACCAGGGTGAGTTGCACCAGGTGGCGGACGGTCCGGCGCGTCCGGCGCCGGTGCGGGCGCCGCTGCCGCAGGTGCAGCCGGCGCCGCCGGTTCCGCCGGAGGGCGTGGCGCAGGAGCTGGCGGGTGCGTTCGGGCCGGGGATCCTGCGGTTCGACCAGCGGGCGGTGTCCCGTCAGGGGGTGCCGGAGCTGGTGGCGGTGACGCTCATGTGGGCGGGGCTGCCGGCGGACTTCGGGCCGTTCTTCTGGGCGCAGCCGGCGATGCCGGTGGTGCCGACGCTGGCGGAGCTGGCACAGCAGCGGCAGGTGCAGGCGGCCGCGGACGCGAGTTCGTACCTGGTGCTGGGGTCGGACTTCGGGCGGGCGATCTGTGTCCAGTACGGGACCGCGCACATCGTGGCGGTGCCGGTGGAGGCCGGTCCTGGCGGGGCTTCGGTGCCGCCGCAGTTCGTGAACACGGGGCTGCCGGAGTTCACCCGGTCGATGGCGCTGCTCGGCCGGATGTGGCGGCTGCGGTTCGGGCTGACGCCGGAGCAGGCGGGCCGGTGGACGGTCGACTTCCAGGCGCAGCTGGCGATGCTGGATCCGGCGGCTCTGTCGGCGCCGGAGAACTGGTGGTCGGTGGTGCTGGAGCAGATGTGGGACGGGCTGCTCTGAGGCGGCCCCGGGGTGTCCTCCGGGGTGCCCGGTGGGGTGCCTGACGGGGTGCCTGACGGGGTGTTTTCTGACGCCCGCTTAGGCGGAATGTGACGAAGGGCGCTCGGTGTGTGATCACACCGGGCGCCTTTTGTCCGTTCTTATGGCGCATCCTGGAGGGGACCGTAGGAGAGGGGCGCCAGGGATGAGTTTTGCCGTCGGACGGGGTCGGGGGTACCGCCCGGAGCAGGTCGACCACCACCTCGCGGTGCTGTCGGGGGAGCGCGACGAGGCGTGGGAGCGGGCCGCGCGGCTCACCGCCCTCGCCGAGGAGACGGAGGCGGAGCTGGCCTCGCTGAGGGAGACCGTCGCGGCGCTGAAGCCGCAGCGGTACGAGTCGCTGAGCGAGGACGCCCGGCAGATCCTGAAGCTGGCGGAGCGGGAGGACGAGCGGCTGGTGCGGGCGGCGGAGGCCGAGGCCCAGGCGCTCGCGGAGGCCGCCGAGGCGGCCGGCCGGGAGGCGCGGGAGGCGGCCGGCGCCTACGCGGAGGGGGTACGGTCCGCGGCCGAGGCGCAGTCCCGCACGACCCTGGAGGCCGCCCGTGAGCGGGCCGCCGAGCTCGGCACGGTCGCCCGCCGCGACGCCGAGGGGGCCAGGGCGGCGGCGACGGAGGCGTACGAGGAGACCCAGCACCGCGCGGCCGAACTCCGCTCCCGCCAGGCCGAGGAGCACCGCACCGGCCGCGCCGAGGCGGACCGCGCCGCGGAGACGGCTGCCGCAGCGCTCGACGCCCGCCACGACGAGCAGATCACGGCGGCCGAGGCCCGCCTGGAGGAGGCCCGCCGCGCCCGCGCCCGTACGGAGGAGGCGGCGCGGCACGGCCAGGAGGACGCCGACGCGAAGGCCGGGGAGCTTCTGGCCCAGGCCCGGATGAGGGCCGAGCGCGTCGAGCGGGAGACGGAGCGGCTGCTGCGCGAGCACGACGAGGCGCGCGACGAGATCCACTCCCACATGGAGCACATCCGCAACTCCCTGGCGGCTCTGACGGGCCGCCCGGTGGCATCGGCCCAGGAACCTGACAAGGACAAGGACAAGGACGAGGACGAGGCGGCCGGGCCGGGGAAGAATCCCGAGTCCGGGAAGAGCCCCGGCGCCTAGCCTCGGGCCCGTGGTGCGGGCAACTGGAAGGCGCCCCTCAAGCCCGGCGCGAAGACCGACATCACCGGGTCCACCCGGTTCGACACCGCGTTCTGACGGCACGACGGGCCGGCCGCCCCGCACACCCGGGGCGGCCGGCCCTCCCGCGCGCCCTACTCCTCCCTCAGCTCCTTCAGCACCGGGAACCGGCGGGGCGCCAGCGTGAGGAGGGCCAGCAGCGCGAGGGCTGCCGCGCCCGCCGCGCCCAGGTAGACCCAGTCGACGGCCGCGTCCACCGCGCGGCGGATCTCGTCGGAGGCGCCCAGCGAGCCGGCCAGGGAGTCGAGGTCGGTGTCGCCGCCGAGGCGGGCGGCGAGGACGCCGTTGGCGACCGCGCCGAAGGCCGCCGCGCCGACGCTCTGGCCGACCTGGCGGCAGAAGAGGACGGACGCCGTGGTGGTGCCGCGCTCCTCGTACGGGACGGTGGACTGGACGCCGACCATCAGCGGGAGCTGGAAGAAGCCGAGGCAGCCGCCGAGCAGCAGCATGACGAGGGCGGGCTGCCAGGGTTCTCCCGGATAGGGGAGGAACGGGAAGGCGAGGAGGCAGGCGAGGGCGCCGGAGATGCCGAGGACGGCGGTGAGACGGAAGCCGATGCGGGTGTAGACGCGGCTGGAGAACGCGGCCGTGATCGGCCAGCTCAGCGTCCACGCCGAGAGGACGAAGCCCGCCGCGATGGGGCCGAGGCCGAGGACCGACTGGGCGTACGTCGGCAGGAAGACGGTCGGGGCGACCATGACGAGACCGAGGGCGCCCAGGGCCAGGTTCACGGCCGCGATCGTGCGCCGGCGCCACACCCAGCCGGGGAGCATCGGCTCCGCCGCCCGGCGCTCGACGGCCACGGTGAAGGCCGCGAGGAGCGCCGCCCCGCCCAGCAGGCCCAGCGACGGGGCCGACAGCCAGGGCCAGGCGACGCCGCCCTGCACGAGGGCGGTGAGGAGCAGCGCGCCGGTCGCGAAGACGCCGAGCGCGCCCGGCCAGTCGATGCGGACCGGGGTCGTACGGGGGGTCCGTGCGGGTTCCCTGAGGTGGCGGAGGATCAGCCAGAGGGCGAGGCCGCCGAGCGGCAGGTTGACGAGGAAGATCCAGCGCCAGTCCGCGTACCCGGCGAGGAGGCCGCCGACCGCCGGGCCGGCGACGGCGGAGGTGGCCCAGACCGAGGAGAGCTTCGCCTGGATCCTGGGGCGTTCCTTGAGCGGGTACAGGTCGGCGGCGATCGTCTGGACGGTGCCCTGGAGGGCGCCGCCGCCGAGGCCCTGGACGACGCGGAAGGCGATGAGGGCGGCCATGTTCCAGGCGGCGGCGCAGAGCAGCGAGCCGACGAGGAAGAGGATCGTGCCGGCGACCAGGACGGGCTTGCGGCCGAAGGTGTCGCTGAGCTTGCCGTAGACCGGGAGGGTGACGGTGACGGCGAGGAGGTAGCCGGAGAAGAGCCAGGAGAAGACGGAGAGTCCGCCGAGGTCGCCGACGATCTGGGGGACGGCGGTGGCGATGATCGTGCCGTCGAGGGCGGCCAGCGCCATGCAGAGCATGAGGGCGGCGACGACGGCACCGCGGCGGCGGTCCGGGGACGCGGCTTCGGTGGTGGCTCCCGCGGGGGCCGTTCTGCCGTCCGTCACCCTGCTGTCCCGCCCTTCTCTTTCTTCGTACACCTAAATGTGTGGGGTCAGACTCTCACTCCGACCGGGGGTGGAGGAACCCCTAGGGGGAGCTCCCCCATGCGAGCCAGGGGACGGTCGTCCCGGCGGAGGACGAGAAGGGGCGTGGCTGGTTCTTAGCTTGTTCTTATACGGCGGTCCTCGTTCACGGGTGCCGCCCCCCTGTCCTCACCATCCCTAGGAGAAGACCGTGACCACGGCTGTGACCATCCCCAGGCACGGGGGTACTGGAGGGCGTACGGCCGTCGCCGCGCGGGCGCGACAGGTCGTCAAGGCGTACGGCTCGGGGGAGACCCGGGTCGTCGCGCTGGACCACGTCGACGTGGACATCGCCCGCGGGCGGTTCACCGCGATCATGGGCCCCTCGGGGTCCGGCAAGTCGACCCTGATGCACTGCCTCGCCGGTCTCGACACCGTCAGCGGCGGGCAGATCTACCTCGACGAGACCGAGATCACCGGGCTCAAGGACAAGAAGCTCACCCAGCTGCGCCGGGACCGGATCGGCTTCATCTTCCAGGCGTTCAACCTGCTGCCGACGCTGAGCGCCCTGGAGAACATCACGCTGCCGATGGACATCGCCGGCCGCAAGCCCGACCGGGCGTGGCTGGACCGGGTGGTGGACACCGTCGGGCTCGCCGGGCGGCTGAAGCACCGCCCGACCGAGCTGTCCGGCGGCCAGCAGCAGCGGGTCGCCGTCGCGCGGGCGCTCGCCGCCCGGCCGGAGATCATCTTCGGGGACGAGCCGACCGGAAACCTCGACTCGCGGGCCGGCGCCGAAGTCCTCGGCTTCCTGCGGCAGTCGGTGGACGAGCTGGGGCAGACGATCGTCATGGTCACCCACGACCCGGTCGCCGCCTCGTACGCGGACCGGGTGCTGTACCTGGCGGACGGGCGGATCGTGGACGAGATGGAGCGGCCGACGGCCGACGCCGTCCTCGACCGGATGAAGGACTTCGACGCGCGCGGGCGGACGTCGTGACCGTCTTCCGCACCTCGCTGAGAAACCTCCTCGCGCACAAGGGCCGGATGGCGCTCTCCGCCGTCGCCGTGCTCCTCTCGGTCGCGTTCGTGTCGGGCACGCTGGTCTTCACCGACACGATGAACACCACCTTCGACAAGCTCTTCGCCGTCACCGCCTCCGACGTCACGGTCTCCCCGAAGGCGGCCGACCCGGAGGACGAGACCCCGGACACCGGCCGCCCCGAGTCCTTCCCCGCCTCCGTCGTCGCGGACGTGCGCGGGGTGAAGGGCGTCGCGGAGGCGCAGGGTTCGGTCACCTCGATGGGCGTCACGGTCGTCGACGAGAAGAACAAGAACGTCGGCCCGACCAGCGGCGCCCCGACGATCGCCGTCAACTGGAGCCCGTACGAGCTCCGTTCGGTACGGCTCGCCGAGGGCCACGAGCCGCGCGGCCCCACCGACGTCGTCGTGGACCGCGGCACCGCCGACAAGCACGGCCTGAAGGTCGGCGCCCCGCTCCGCACGGTCTCCGCCACCGGCGACCACACGGCGAAGATCTCCGGCATCGTCGAGTTCAAGGTCACCAACCCGGGCGCCACCGTCGTCTACTTCGACACCGCCACCGCGCAGCGTCAGCTGCTCGGCGAGGAGGGCCTGTTCACGCAGGTGATGGTGGAGGGCGAGCCGGGCGTCGCCGACACCACGCTGAAGGCGGACGTCGCCGCGGCCCTCGGGGACGGCTACAAGCTCCAGACCGCCGCCGAGGCGGCCGACGCGGGCCGCGAGGACGTCGCCGGCTTCCTCGACGTCATGAAGTACGCGATGCTCGGCTTCGCCGGTATCGCCTTCCTCGTCGGCATCTTCCTCATCGTCAACACCTTCTCCATGCTGGTCGCCCAGCGCACCCGCGAGATCGGCCTGCTGCGGGCCATCGGATCCAGTCGCAGGCAGATCAACCGCTCGGTCCTCGTCGAGGCCGTCCTGCTCGGTGTGATCGGCTCCGTCGCCGGCGTCGCGGCCGGTGTCGGCCTCGCCGTCGGACTGATGAAGCTCATGTCCTCGATGGGCATGGACCTGTCCACCCGCGACCTCACCGTCGCCTGGACCACCCCCGTCGTGGGCCTCGCCCTCGGCGTGTTCGTCACCGTCCTCGCCGCCTACGTCCCGGCCCGCCGGGCCGGCAAGGTCTCCCCGATGGCCGCCCTCCGCGACTCCGGCACCCCGGCCGACGGGCGCGCCGGGCGGGTCCGCGGCGCCCTCGGTCTGCTGCTGACGCTCGCCGGCGGCGGCGCGCTGTGGGCGGCGACGCAGGCGGAGAAGGCCGGTACGGGCTCCCTGTGGCTCGGTCTCGGCGTCGTCCTGTCGCTGCTCGGTTTCGTCGTGATCGGCCCGCTCCTCGCGGGCGGGGTCGTCCGGGTCCTCGGCGTCGTCGTCCTGCGGATCTTCGGCCCGGTCGGCCGGATGGCCGAGCGGAACGCGCTCCGCAACCCGCGCCGCACCGGCGCGACCGGCGCGGCCCTGATGATCGGCCTGGCGCTCGTCGCCTGCCTCTCCGTCGTCAGCTCCTCCATGGTGGCCTCGGCCACCGACGAGCTGGACCGGTCCGTCGGCGCCGACTACATCGTGCAGAACCAGGTGGGCGCGCCGATCGTGCCGCAGGCGCAGGCCGCGGTGGAGAAGGTCGCGGGCCTCGACCACGTCACCGAGTACCGGCCCGTCGACGTGCGGATCACCGACCCGCGCGGCAAGGTCTCCAAGGAGTGGCTGGCCGCGACCGAGCCCTCCTACCCGGGGGACCTGAAGCGCGAGGTCGCCTCCGGTGACCTGGCCGCCGCCTACGCCCCGGGCGCGATGTCCGTCGGCAGCGACTACGCGACGGCGCACGGCGTGAAGGTCGGCGACACCCTCGCGGTCGCCTTCGACCACGGCTCCACGGCGAAGCTGAAGGTCGCGGCGATCACGAAGGACGGCGGGAACGTCGACAACGGCGCCCTGTACACGAACGTCACCACCGTCCGCGCCCATGTGCCGGCCGAGCGGATGCCGGGCAGCTCGCTGCTCCTCGCGAGCGCGAAGGACGGGCAGGAGGAGGCGGCGTACGAGGCGCTGAAGAAGGCGCTGGAGCCGTACCCGCAGTACAAGGTCTCGAACCAGGCCGACTACAAGGAGGCCCTCCAGAAGCAGGTGGGCCAGCTCCTGAACATCGTCTACGGCCTGCTGGCGCTGGCTATCGTCGTCGCGATCCTGGGCGTGGTGAACACGCTGGCCCTGTCGGTGGTCGAGCGCACCCGGGAGATCGGCCTCATGCGGGCCATCGGGCTCTCCCGCCGCCAGCTGCGGAGGATGATCCGGCTGGAGTCGGTCGTGATCGCCCTGTTCGGCGCCCTGCTCGGCCTCGGCCTGGGCATGGGCTGGGGCACGGCGGCGCAGAAGCTCCTCGCGCTGGAGGGCTTCGGCGTCCTGGAGATCCCGTGGCCGACGATCCTCACGGTCTTCGTGGGCTCGGCCTTCGTGGGCCTCTTCGCGGCCCTGGTCCCCGCCTTCCGCGCGGGCCGCATGAACGTCCTGAACGCCATCGCGAGCGACTGACCCGCCCGCAGCACGCGTACGGCCCCGGAGCGCATCCCGCCCGGGGCCGTACGGCTGCCCGGGGCCCGTCCGGACGGGCCGTGGGACCGCCGATCGAGGGAGTGCGTGCGTCCCCGGGTGAGCGGATCCCCCGTGCCGGTGTCGGAGGGGCGTCGTAGGGTGGAGGCCCCGGCCCGTGCGACGTGTCGGGCCGTTCGCGTTGCCTGTCGCCCGGACGTCCGGTGGCGGCGCGTCCGGTGTCGTCTCTGCCCACCCTCGTACGTACCGGGATGGAAGCTCCATGAGCCTGCACGGTCTGCTCGACCTCGTCGTCAAGGACGCGGCCCTCGCGGAGGCGGTGGCGGCCGCGTCCGACGGGAAGCGTCCGCACGTGGATCTGGTCGGGCCCGCGGCGGCCCGGCCCTTCGCCGTGGCCGCGCTGGCACGGGACTCGGGGCGGCCGGTGCTCGCGGTGACGGCGACCGGCCGGGAGGCCGAGGACCTGGCGGCGGCGCTGCGGTCGCTCCTCGACCCGGACACGGTGGCCGAGTACCCGTCCTGGGAGACCCTGCCGCACGAGCGCCTCTCGCCCCGCTCGGACACCGTCGGCCGCCGCCTCGCCGTGCTGCGGCGGCTCGCCCACCCCCGCCCGGACGACCCGGCCGCGGGGCCGGTCAGCGTGGTCGTCGCGCCGATCCGGTCGGTGCTCCAGCCGCAGGTGAAGGGCTTGGGCGACCTGGAGCCGGTGGCGCTGCGGTCCGGGGGGACGGCCGATCTCGGCGAGGTCGTCGCGGGGCTCGCGGCCGCCGCGTACTCCCGGGTGGAGCTGGTCGAGAAGCGCGGCGAGTTCGCCGTCCGCGGCGGCATCCTGGACGTCTTCCCGCCGACCGAGGAACACCCGCTCCGGATCGAGTTCTGGGGTGACGACGTCGAGGAGATCCGTTACTTCAAGGTCGCCGACCAGCGCTCCCTCGAAGTCGCCGAGCACGGACTGTGGGCGCCGCCCTGCCGTGAGCTGCTGCTGACCGACGAGGTGCGGGCGAGGGCCGCGGCCCTCGCCGAGGAGCACCCGGAGCTCGGCGAGATGCTGAACAAGATCGCCGAGGGGATCGCGGTCGAGGGCATGGAGTCCCTGGCCCCGGTCCTCGTGGACGACATGGAGCTGCTGCTCGACGTCCTCCCGGCCGGCGCGATGGCCGTCGTCTGCGATCCGGAGCGGGTCAGGACCCGCGCCGCCGACCTCGTCGCCACCAGCCAGGAGTTTCTCCAGGCGTCGTGGGCCGCGACGGCCGGCGGCGGCGAGGCGCCCATCGACGTCGGCGCGGCCTCCCTGTGGGGGATCGCGGACGTACGGGACCGGGCGCGGGAGCTCGGGATGACGTGGTGGTCGGTGTCGCCCTTCGCGGCCGGTCTCGACCAGGAGGCCGACACCCTCACGCTGGGCATGCACGCCCCGGAGACGTACCGCGGCGACACGGCCCGCGCGCTCGCCGACACCAAGGGGTGGCTGGCCGAGGGCTGGCGGACGGTGTACGTGACGGAGGCCCACGGTCCCGCCTCCCGCACCGTCGAGGTGCTGGGCGGCGAGGGCATCGCGGCCCGGCTGACCGCCGACCTGACCGACGTGGACCCGGCCGTCGTGCACGTGGCCTGCGGCTCGATCGACTTCGGCTTCGTGGACCCGGCGCTGAAGCTCGCCGTGCTGACGGAGACCGACCTGTCCGGCCAGAAGGCGGCCGGCAAGGACGGCCAGCGGATGCCGGCCAAGCGGCGCAAGACGATCGACCCGCTGACCCTGGAGGCCGGCGACCACATCGTGCACGAGCAGCACGGCGTGGGCCGCTACCTGGAGATGGTCCAGCGCACGGTGCAGGGCGCGACCCGCGAGTACCTGCTCGTCGAGTACGCCCCCGCCAAGCGCGGCCAGCCCGGCGACCGGCTCTACATCCCGACCGACCAGCTGGAGCAGGTCACCAAGTACGTCGGCGGCGAGGCGCCCACCCTGCACCGGCTCGGCGGCGCCGACTGGACGAAGACGAAGCAGCGGGCGAAGAAGGCGGTCAAGGAGATCGCGGCCGACCTCATCAAGCTGTACAGCGCCCGGATGGCCGCCCCCGGCCACGCCTTCGGAGCCGACACCCCGTGGCAGCGCGAGCTGGAGGACGCCTTCCCGTACGCGGAGACCCCCGACCAGCTCTCCACGATCGCCGAGGTCAAGGAGGACATGGAGAAGACGGTCCCGATGGACCGGCTGATCTGCGGCGACGTCGGCTACGGCAAGACGGAGATCGCGGTGCGCGCCGCCTTCAAGGCGGTCCAGGACGGCAAGCAGGTCGCGGTCCTGGTGCCGACCACGCTGCTCGTGCAGCAGCACTACGGCACCTTCTCCGAGCGGTACGGCCAGTTCCCCGTCAACGTCCGCGCCCTCTCCCGCTTCCAGACGGACACCGAGGCGAAGGCGACCCTGGAGGGGCTGCGGGAGGGCTCCGTCGACGTCGTCATCGGCACCCACCGCCTCTTCGCCTCCGAGACGAAGTTCAAGGACCTCGGCCTGGTCATCGTCGACGAGGAGCAGCGCTTCGGCGTCGAGCACAAGGAGCAGCTGAAGAAGCTCCGCGCCAACGTCGACGTCCTCACCATGTCCGCCACCCCGATCCCCCGGACCCTGGAGATGGCGGTCACGGGCATCCGCGAGATGTCCACCATCACCACCCCGCCGGAGGAGCGGCACCCGGTCCTCACCTTCGTCGGCCCGTACGAGGAGAAGCAGATCGGCGCGGCGATCCGCCGCGAACTCCTCCGCGAGGGCCAGGTCTTCTACATCCACAACCGGGTCGACTCCATCGACCGCGCGGCGGCCCGGCTGCGCGAGATCGTCCCCGAGGCGCGGATCGCGACGGCCCACGGCCAGATGACCGAGAGCGCCCTGGAGCAGGTCGTCGTCGACTTCTGGGAGAAGAAGTTCGACGTGCTCGTCTCGACGACGATCGTCGAGTCCGGCATCGACATCTCCAACGCCAACACGCTGATCGTGGAGCGCGGCGACAACTTCGGCCTGTCCCAGCTGCACCAGCTGCGCGGCCGGGTCGGCCGGGGCCGCGAGCGCGGCTACGCCTACTTCCTCTACCCGCCGGAGAAGCCGCTCACGGAGACCGCGCACGAGCGCCTCGCGACCATCGCCCAGCACACCGAGATGGGCGCGGGCATGTACGTGGCCATGAAGGACCTGGAGATCCGCGGCGCGGGCAACCTGCTCGGCGGCGAGCAGTCCGGCCACATCGCGGGCGTCGGCTTCGACCTGTACGTGCGGATGGTCGGCGAGGCGGTGGCGGACTACCGCGCCTCCCTGGAGGGAGGCGTGGAGGAGGAGCCGCCGCTGGAGGTCAAGATCGAGCTGCCGGTCGACGCGCACGTGCCGCACGACTACGCGCCGGGCGAGCGGCTGCGCCTCCAGGCGTACCGGGCGATCGCCTCGGCGAACTCGGAGGAGGACGTCAAGGCGGTACGGGAGGAGCTGACCGACCGCTACGGCAAGCTGCCCGAGCCGGTGGAGAACCTGCTGCTCGTGGCCGGGCTGCGGATGCTGGCCCGGGCCTGCGGGGTCGCCGAGATCGTCCTCCAGGGCCCGAACATCCGCTTCGCCCCGGTGGAGCTCCGGGAGTCGCAGGAGCTGCGTCTGAAGCGCCTCCACCCGAAGTCCGTGATCAAGCCGGCCGTCCACCAGATCCTGGTGCCGCGCCCGGCCACCCGTCCGATCGGCGGCAAGCCGCTCGTCGGGCGCGAACTGCTGGCCTGGACCGGGGAGTTCCTGACGACGATCCTGGACTGACCTTCCTCCCGGACCCGTTCGCCGTCCCCCCTCGGGGGTTCACTTCCCCGGGTCGGTGAGGAAGCCGGTCAGCGAGGCGAAGTACTCCTCCGGGGCCAGGCCGCCCACCGCCTCGTCCACGTTGTGCGTGAGGTACAGCGTGGCGAAGCCGTGGGCCAGGGACCAGGCGGCGATGCCGGTGGCGCGGGCGTCCCGGCCGGGCAGGGCGGCGACGCCCGCCCGGAGTTCGGCGCCCGCCCGCTCGCGGGCCGCCGCCAGCTCCGGGTCGTCCGCGCGCAGCAGCGCCGGGGCGAACATGACCTGGAAGTGGGCCGGGTGGGCGGCGGCGAAGCGGACGTAGCGGCGGCCCCGGTCCGCCAGGTCGGCGCCGCCCGCGAGCGCGTCGGCGAGGAGGCCGAAGCCCTGGGCGGCGATGGCGGTGAGCAGCCCCGTCCGGTCGCCGAAGTGGTGGGCGGGGGCGGCGTGGGAGACGCCGGCCCTGCGGGCCAGGTCGCGCAGGCTCAGGGCGCCGGGGCCGTCCGCCGCGATCACCTCCAGGGCCGCCGCCAGGACCGCCTGGCGCAGGTCGCCGTGGTGGTAGCTGCTCCGCTCCGTGCTCCGAGGTGTCATGGCAGCAGCCTAGCCCTCATCTAGTCATTGACAAGTTCCTCCGGCCGGGCGCAATCTAGTCAGTGGATAGATGAGAGTGTCCGCCGTCCCGGAGGTCCCCATGGACACCGCACGCGTACGACAGATGTGGCACCTGCTCGAACCGCTCCACGCCCTGCACTACTACGCCCCCGAGTCCTTCGAGGAGGCCGCCGCGCTCGGGTACGGCACCGGCGAGCGCTGGCCCTCCTACTTCGCCTGGCGGGCCGCGCCGCTGGGGGCCGCCGGTCCCGGCCGGGTCGCCTCCGCCTTCTACAGCTTCAGCCCCGCCATGGTCGCGCGGTACGTCCCCGCCGCCTGGGAGACCGCCGCGCCCGGCGACGTGCTCGCCGCGCGGCTGCGGGCGGTGGACCGGACGTACCGGGCGCTGTTCGACGTCACGGAGGTGCGGGAGGCCGCCGTGCTCGCGCGCCGGGCCGCCGAGGCCGCGGACACCGCCGGGCGGCCGCTCGCCGCCGCCCACGCCGAACTGCCCTGGGCCGACGCGCCCCACCTCGTCCTCTGGCAGGCCGCGACCCTGCTCCGCGAGCACCGGGGCGACGGCCACGTCGCCGCCCTCCTCGCGGCCGGCCTCGACCCGGTCGAGGCGCTGGTGTCCTTCGCCGCTGTCGGGGCCGCGCCCGAGGGCGTCTTCGCGAGCCGGGGCTGGAGCGCGGGGGAGTGGGCCGCCGGCCGGGAGCGGCTGGCCGCGCGGGGGCTGGTCGACGTGGCCGGGGTCGCCACTCCGGCCGGGCGGGAGCTGCGGGCCGAGGTCGAGCGGCGTACCGACGAACTCGCCGCCGCGCCCTGGGCCGCGCTCGGCCCCGACGCCGCCGGGCGTCTCGCGGAGCTTCTGGGCGGGCCCTGGCTCGCCGCGATCGGCTCGGGGCTGCTGCCTTCGGACAACACGCTCGGGATCGGCAAGATCTGATGAAATGATCACTATCGGCGGCTTTACCCCTAGGATTCCCGGGTGCTGATACGCCGAAGGCTCCACCCCGCCGCCGTGCCCGCCGCCCTGCTGTCCGGGCTCGTCCTCCTCTCCGGGTGCACCCTGCCCGGCGACGGCGGGCAGGAGTCCTCCGGCGGCTCGGCGCCGGACGCCCGCGTCGCGAGCCCGTTCGGGAACCCGGACGGTACGCGGCCGGGACTCGCGCCGGTGACGGCGCGGGACGAGCGGGCCCGGGCCCGGACGCTCATCGGCGGACTCGCCACCAAGGGGCGCGGTCCGCGCACCGGATACGCACGGGACGCGTTCGGGCACGCCTGGCTGGACAAGGCCGACGGCGTGCCGTTCGCCCGGAACGGCTGCGACACCCGCAACGATTTGCTCCGCCGCGACGGGCGCGAGCTCCGCCTCCGGGACGGCTCGGACTGTGTGGTCGTGGCGATGACGCTGGACGACCCGTACACCGGCACCACCATCGACTGGCGCAAGCAGAAGGCCGCCGAGGTCCAGATCGACCACGTCGTCCCACTCTCCTACGCCTGGCAGATGGGCGCCTCCCGCTGGCCGGCCGCACAGCGCGAGCGGCTCGCCAACGACCCGCTCAACCTCCTGCCGGTGCAGGGCCGCGCCAACTCGGCCAAGGGCGACTCGGGCCCGGCGTCCTGGCTGCCGCCGGCCAGGCCGATCCGCTGCGCCTACGCGGTCCGCTTCGCGCAGGTGGCGGAGAAGTACGAGCTGCCGGTCACCGCCGCGGACCGGACGGCGATGCTCCGCCAGTGCGGTGGCTGAGCGGACGGCCGGCCCGGTGAGCGGTCGGCCGGTCGTCAGGACGTCTTGGTCCAGTCGCCGCAGCCGACGGACTTGAAGTAGCCGTCCTTGGCGGAGATCTTGACGATGGCCGTCCCGGTCACGTTGTCGTTCGCGAGGATGCCGTTCATGCCGTGGCCGGCGTCCTTCGAGCGCTCCCAGTAGCACCCGGCGTCCTTGTTGCCCGTGGACTTGTAGGTGCCGGGCGCCACGTCGACGCCGACCTTGAACATGCCGCCGTCGCCCTTGAGCGTGCTCCCGGGGGTGCCGGTGGCCTTCGCGTTCACGGCCTCCCAGGTCGAGCAGCCCGTGGACTTGAAGAACTTGTCGCTCTTCTTGAGCTCGACGTAGGCCGTGCCCGTCACGTTGTCGTTCGCGAGGATCGAGTCGAGCTCGCCGGTGGCGTCCTTCGAGCGCTCCCAGTAGCACATCGCGTCCTCGTTGCCCGCCGAGCGGTAGAGGCCGGGCTGGACGTCGGAGCCGACCTCGAAGTCGCCGTCCCCGTCGATCGTGACGGCCTTCTTCTCCGGCGCCTTCGACTCCGGCGCCTTCGAGCCGGAGCCCGTCGCCTTCCCGCCCGCGGAGGCCGACGCGGAGGGCTTCGCCTCGGCGCCGCCCTCGTCCCCGCCCCCGCCCATCGCCGCGCCGACGGCGACGACGACCACGACCGCTCCGGCGGCGGTGAGGACCTTGTGGCGGGCGAACCAGCTGCGCTGCGTCTGAGACTTCGACATGGCTGTGAACACCTTTCAGGTGTCTAGGGATTCTCGGGGACTCCGTGTTTCGATGTCGTAATCACAACAGAGGCTGTGAACCGAGTCAACCATGTTCACGAAGTTCGGATCGACTCACGCCGTGAACGCGTCCGGTCGGTATGCTCGACGCTCACACGACGCGTGCGCAGGACGCGGTCATGAGACACACGAGCGGGAGGACGGAGGGTGCAGGTGCCCGAGGACAGCGCTACAGAGGTCACCGCCGCCGGGATCGCCCGGCTCGCGGGCGTCGGCAGAGCCGCCGTCAGCAACTGGCGCCGCCGCCACACCGACTTCCCCAAACCCGTGGGCGGCACCGAGACCAGCCCCTCCTTCTCCCTCGCCGAGATCGAGCGGTGGCTCCGCGACCAGGGCAAGCTCGCCGAGGTCCCGCTCCGCGAGCGCGTCTGGCAGCAGCTCGCCGGCCACCCCGCCGGCACCCTCACCGGCCTCGCCCACACCGGCTGCGTCCTGCTGCTCCTGCGCGAACGGCCCCCCGCCGTCGCCGCCCTCGCCGCCCTCCCCGACCCGCGCTTCGCCGAGGCCCTGCCCGGCGCCCTCGAAGAGGTCCTGACCACCCGCTTCGGCACCCCCAGGGCGGTCCCCACCCCCACCGCGGGCCAGCTCGCCCCCGCCGCCCCGCTGCTCCGCGCCGCCGTCGAGCTCGCCGCCGAACTGGGCGGCCCCCGGCAGGCGTTCGAGTTCCTCCTCGGCCGCCACCTGGACGCCAACCCCCGCCAGTACACGCTCACCCCGCCGCCGCTCGCCGAGCTGATGGCCGCCCTCGCGGCCGCCGCCACCGCGAGCGCCGGCGACCCGCCCGCCGGCGTCCTCCTCGACCCGGCCTCCGGCACCGGCGGCCTCCTCCGCGCCGCAGCCCACCCCGCCACCCTCGCCGTCCAGGACGCCGACCCCGGTCTCGCCGCGCTCTCCGCGCTCCGCCTCGCCCTCCACGGCGACGCCGACATCCGCTCCGCCGCCGGCGACACCCTCCGCGCCGACGCCTTCCCCGAGCTGCGCGCCGACACCGTCCTCGCCCACCCGCCGTTCAACGAGCGCGCCTGGGGCCACGACGAACTCGCCTACGACCCCCGCTGGGAGTACGGCTTCCCCGCCCGCACCGAGTCCGAGCTCGCCTGGGTCCAGCACGCCCTGGCCCGGCTCCGCGACGGCGGCACCGCCGTCCTCCTCATGCCCCCCGCCGTCGCCTCCCGCCGCTCCGGCCGCCGCATCCGCGCCGACCTGCTGCGCCGGGGCGCCCTGCGGGCCGTCATCGCCCTCCCGGCCGGCGCCGCGCCCCCGTACGGCATCCCGCTCCACCTCTGGGTCCTGGTCCGGCCCGCCGCCGACCGCCGCCCCCCGGCCGAGGCCCTCTTCGTCGACACCGCCGGGCTCGTGCCCGACGCGGGCCGCGACAAGCTCCCCTGGACGGTTCTGCAGAACGCGGTCCTCGACGCCTGGGCCGGACGCGACGGCGACGACACCCTCGCCCGCGCGGTCCCCGTCATCGAACTCCTCGACGACGAGGTCGACCTCGCCCCCGCCCGCTACCTCACCGCCCCCGACGCGGGCGGCTCCGCCGCCGAACTCGCCGCCGTCCGCGAGCGCCTGGACGCCACCCTGCGCAGCACCCTCGCCCTCGCCCCGACCCCCGAGCCGGCCCGCCCCGCCCCCCGCCCGCTCACCACCGTCGGCGAACTCGCCCGCACCGGAGCCCTCCAGCTCCGCACCGGCGGCCAGGGCACCGCCCCCGCCGGCCGCGAGGTCCCCGTCCTCACCGAGCACGACGTCCTCACCGGCGCCGCCCCCTCCGGCACCCTCCCCGAGGCGGCCGACGGCCAGAGCGAGGAACCTGTCCTCGTCCGCGAGGGCGACGTCGTCGTCCCCGTCCTCGGCGGCGGCCCGTCCGCCCGGGTCGTCGACGCCTCCACCGCCGGCGCCGCCCTCGGCCGCAGCCTCCAGCTGCTCCGCCCCGACCCGGACGCCCTCGACCCCTGGTTCCTCGCCGGATTCCTGCGCGGCACCGCCAACAACCGGCAGGCCAGCAGCTTCGCCTCGACGGCCACCCGGCTCGACGTCCGCCGCCTCCAGCTGCCCCGGCTGCCTCTCGCCGACCAGCGCCGGCACGGCGAGCGCTACCGCTCCCTCGCCGCTTTCGAGGAGGCCCTGCGGCTCACCGCCCGACTCGGCGAGCAACTGGTCCAGGGCCTCTACGACGGGCTCGCGGACGGAAGCGTTCAGCCGGGGGGAGGTCGGGGCTAATCTCGTAGCCTGAACAGCCGTCCCAGGGGGGAATTCGCATGTACGGACAGATGCCTGCCGCTCCCGCGCCGAGACCCGGCGGTCCGTCCGCCGGGACCGTCGCCGTCCGCGTGCTCGTGGCGGCGGCCGCCGTGCTCTCCCTCGGCTTCCTCGCCTGGGTGGCGATGCTCCGCCTCGCCATCATGCGCAGGACCGTCCTCGACTGGGTCCTCTTCTGGGTCCAGGTGGCCGCCACCATCGGCTGCTTCGTCCTCCTCAACGAGGAGGACCAGAACTCCTGGCAGGTCAACGTCGGCGCGGCCCTGATCATCGTCATGGCCGCGGCCGTGACCTGGTACTACCTGGCCACCGACATCAAGCACCACCGCGCGCTCGCGGCGGCGGCAGCGGCGGCGAACCCGTACGCCCCGCCCCACGCGCACGCGCACGCGCAAACGCCCCCGCCCGGCCGCGCGCCCGCGTACGGCTACCCGCCCGTGAACCCGGCGACGGCCGCCACCGTCCCGAGCCCCTACGCCCCGCAGCCCCCGGCCCCCAACCCGTACGCGAGCACCCCGCCGGCCCCCGCCGACCCGGCGGCCCCCGTGAACACCCCCACGCCCCCGCCCTCCCCCCGCATCGACCAGGTCCGCGCCGAACTGGACGAGCTCAGCGACCTCCTCCGCAAGGAGGGCGGCCAGTGAACGGAAGGGTCGTCGGCGGCCGGTACGAGCTCTCCACCGTCATCGGCCAGGGTGGCATGGGCCAGGTGTGGACCGCGTACGACACCCGCCTCGACCGCCGGGTCGCCGTGAAGCTCCTCAGCCCCACCGTCCTCACCGGTCCCGCCACCGCCGCCGACGAACTGCGCCGCCGCTTCGTCCGCGAGTGCCGGGTCACCGCCCACGTCGACCACCCCGGCCTCGTCACCGTCCACGACGCCGGCAGCGACGAGGACGACCTGTACCTCGTCATGCAGTACCTCGACGGCGCCGACCTCGCCGACCACCTCGCCGAGCACGACCCCTACCCGTGGGAGTGGGCCGTCTGCGTCGCCGCCCAGCTGTGCGCCGTGCTCGCCGCCGTCCACGCGGTCCCGATCGTCCACCGCGACCTCAAGCCGCGGAACGTGATGGTCCGCCCCGACGGCACCGTCACCGTCCTCGACCTCGGCGTCGCCTCCGTCCTCGACACCGACACCACCCGCCTCACCCACACCGGCGAACCCATCGGCAGCCCCGCCTACATGGCGCCCGAGCAGGCCATGGGCGGCGCCGTCGGCCCCCGGACCGACCTGTACGCGCTCGGCGTCCTCCTCCACGAACTCCTCTCCGGGAACGTGCCCTTCGCCGGCTCCACCGCCCTCGGCGTCCTCCACCGCCACCTCCACGAGCCGCCCCTCCCGCTCCGCCAGGTGCGCCCCGAGGTCCCCTCCCTCCTGGAGGCCCTCGTCCTGCGCCTCCTCGCCAAGGACCCGGCCGCCCGCCCCTCCGGCGCCCACGAGGTGTACGAGGCGCTGCTCCCCCTGCTCCCCGCGCGCGGCACCCCCTCCGGCCCCATGGACCCCACCCGCCCCTTCCTCCGCCCGCACGCCCCCTGGCCCGCCGCGCCCCGTCCGGCCGCCGCTCCCGCCGCCCGCCCGGCCGTCGCGGACCCCCGGGTCTCGGTTCCCTCCCAGCCGCAGTCGCAGCCTCAGCCCTACCCCCCGGCCCCGGCCCACGCGCCCCGGCGCGCGGACGTGGCGGGCGCCGTCGAGGAGGTGAAGCGGCTCCTGAGCGAGGGCGCCCTCACCCAGGCCGTCGACATGCTCGGCGGGATCCTCCCGGCCGCCGCCGCCGAACACGGCGAGGCGTCCCCGGTCGTCCGCATCCTGCGCAAGCAGTACGCCTCCACGCTCCTGGACGACGGGCAGTACCGGCGCGCCCTGCCCGAGCTGCGCCGGCTCTCCGCCGACGACCCCGGCAACGCCCAGTTCCGCTACGACATCGCGCTCTGCCTGGAGCAGCTCGGCGAGACCGCCGACGCCCTCGCCGCCTTCCGCGCGGTCCTCCCCGCCTTCGAGCACGGCCCCGCGCAGGACCCCGGCCGGGCCTTCGACATCCGCCGCCGCACCGGCCTCCTGCTGGTCGCGACCGGACAGCACGCGGCGGGCCAGGCCGAGCTGAACAGGCTCCTCCTCGACACGGAGCGGCTCTACGGCCCCTACCACCCGCTCGCGGCGGAGCTGCGCCGCGCCCTGGAGCACCAGCGCCAACTCGGTCGCCGAGCCTGATCGTTCGGGCCGAAACGCGGTGGTCGTCCGCGGAAGGGGTGACGTACGGTCGGAAGGTGACAGATCCTCAGGTCCAGCTCAACCACACCGTCATTTACTCCTCCGACCGCTCCGCCTCCGCCGCCTTCCTCGCCGGGATCCTCGGCCTCCGGGTGGGCGCCCCCTTCGGCCCCTTCCTCCCCGTCGACCTCGCCAACGGCGTGACGCTCGACTTCTACCAGGCCGCCGAAGGGCCCATCCAGGACCAGCACTACGCCTTCCTCGTCTGCGACGAGGACTTCGACGCCATGATCGACCGCCTGGAGGCGGCCGGGGTCACCTACTACGCGGACCCGGCCCACCGGCAGCCGCACCAGGTGAACACCCTCTTCGGCGGCCGGGGCGCGTACTTCGACGATCCGGACGGCCACAACATGGAGATCATGACGGTGCCGTACGCGCGCCCGTGAGCAAGTGGTTCCGCGTGAGCGTGCGTTGACCCCCCGGTCCGGGTGCGGGAAGGCCGCGTCGCGGTCGCCCGCGAAGCGGCGTTCCACGAGGTAACCAGGGGGTTATCAAGGGGGGGGAGGGGGAGGGGTGGTTTGGCCCCCCCCCCCCCCCCCCACCCCCCCCCCCCCCCCACCCCCCCCCCGCCCCCCCCCCCCCCCCCCCCGGCCCCCCCCGCCCCTCCCGCGCGCCCTACTCCTCCCTCAGCTCCTTCAGCACCGGGAACCGGCGGGGCGCCAGCGTGAGGAGGGCCAGCAGCGCGAG